>PWXP01000625.1 GCA_003561895.1 Planctomycetaceae bacterium
ACAGGCGGTTCGCACGCTGAAGCGTGAACTCCAACAGGCGGTTCGCACGCTGAAGCGTGAACTCCAACAGGCGGTTCGCACGCTGAAGCGTGAACTCCAACAGGCGGTTCGCACGCTGAAGTGTGCACTCCAACGCCGGCAGACTTGCATCGGGAGGTGGTCCGAATGAAAATAGCGGTAGGGGCTCCACGCGCAAGACAGCAAAGGAGAATAATTATGAGAACCTTCGTCCTGGCCCTGGCGGCCGCGGCGGCAGTCGTTCTTCCGCCGGCTGCGTCGGCCGAAGACACTCCGGCCACACGTCGTTCCCTGCGGGGCTTGCCGGGCGTTGGGCTTCACGTGCAGCCCCTCGGCGCCGACGCCGAGGCCCTCGGCATCTCGGCCGACCGGTTGGAAAGGCTCCTGCGAGCCCGCCTCGATGCGGCACACATTCCGGTGCTGGACGCTCATCAGCAGCAGCGCACGCCGGGGCGGCCGGGGCTGAGCCTCCACGTGACGGCGCTCCGGGTGGAAAATGGCGAGTTCCTGTATTCGGTCCACCTCGACTTGAAGCAATGGGTGGCTCTTATGGGGGGAGTCAGCGCGACGCTCGAGACGCCCCTCTCCGCTCCGGCTACCACCTGGTCGCCCGATTACCGCATGGGCATCTCTCCTTCCGACGACGCCCAGGCCGACATCCTGACGGCTACGCGGGAAATGATCGACCATTTTATCGGAGCGTATCGCCGGACGAACCCGCTCAAACGGCCGATCCCATGACAACAGGCGGAGCCCCGCTTGGCAATATCGAAACGCGCTGGTAGAAACGGCGATAGGGCGAGGGGCGGAAACGAGTTGACCGTGCTCGCTGGATGGATATTTCCGTCTGTCTTTCGGCCCGAAGGCCGGGAATTCCCATCCTATCGGTAAACTTCCATCTGCCGCCCGCCACAACGAAGTCGATGGAGCCGAGCGAGGGGATTCTAATGGTATGTAGCCGTTATCCACGAAAAGGGCACCGATTGGCGCCAGCTACCCTTCGGGAGATGCTCCTTGAGCCCGTTCCGAAGAGGTATGAGAACCGGGGTGGAAAAAAAGGAATGATGCTCGCAGATCTGGACGAGTCTGCGTGGACGCTCTTCGACCGCCAGACCTGCCTTGAGTTGGCCGGCGAGGTGGTGGCCGCCGTAAGCCGGGCGGCGCGCGCGCCGTTGCCAATTGGCGACCGCCCCCTGCCCATTCTGCCGGCGGGCCTCAACTTGGCGGACCTCGACTTGGAGGTCCGCACCGTCAATTGCCTGATCGCGGCCGGCATCCACGAGCGTCCCCAGGACCTCAACGGGATGACCATTGACGGCCTACTGAATTTCCGCGGCTTCTGGTCGAAATCGCTGGTCGACCTGCTGACGGCCATGGAACACGCCGTCGACCATCCGCAAGCGCAGCAGGGGCCCCGCGAGGAAAACCGTATTCCCGTCAAGCCGGCGCATACGCCGAATCGGTACCCGCGGGTCGGTCATCGAATTGCCCCGTCGCTGCTGCGCCCGCTCCTGGAGGAGCCCATCCCCTCCCGCCTTGCACAGGGCCCCCCCCTTGCCGGCGCCTGCCTTGCCGACCTGGATGAGACCGTCTGGAAGTCCCTCTCGCCGCAGGCGATTGCCGAGTTGGCGGGCATGGTCGTTTCGCGAGTGGGTGCGGGCGTGTCCAACCGCGACATTCACCAGTTCCGCCTGCCGGCCGTGCCGGCCGGCTTGAGACTGGAGGACCTGCGGTTGGAGACCCGCACCTACAACTGCCTCAAACGGCTCGGAGTCGCCCGTAATATGCAACGCCTCGGCAGTATGACCGTGGGCAGTCTGATGCACACCCCCGCATTCGGCGCCAAATGCCTCGTCGATCTGCTGACGGCCGTGGAAACGCTCACCACCCGCGGGCAGCGAATTGGCGTGGAACTGAGCGAGTACGCCGAGAAGCTGGTCCAAGTGCCGGAGGCCCTCGCCGTTCACTTCAGTGATCCGCGTTTGGGTCGCCTCTTGCGGGCGATGGACAGTGAGAGCAATACGGTGAGTGAATTCGTCGAGCGTCTCCGGCTCCACAAACTCGACCTGACCGAGCCGTTCCGGCTGGCCGAGGGAATCGGTCAGGTCGTCGAATGGGTGCGCCGATTCCAGGAACTGCCCGTCGAAGAGGAACTGAAGGACGTGTTCGCTCCGATGGCGAACGAGCGCGATCGGCAGATTCTGGCGTCTTACTACAATTGGGACGGCGAGGGGGGCCGAACGCTCGAATACCTGGGGCGGAAATACGGCCTCAGCCGCGAGCGAATTCGGCAGATTTGCATGCGATGCGTCAATCGCATTCGCCACCTGCCCGTCTTCGCGCCGGTCTTGGATCAAACCTTGCGCTTCATTGCCGACCGGTTGCCGGCGGAAACCGGCACCCTGGAGCGGGCGTTGCGGGAGGCGGGGCTCTCGCACCACGGCCTGTCCATCGCCGCCATTGAAGAAGCCGCCGGGTTCTTCTCGCGCCATCCCGGCTTCCGCGTAGTGCCGGTGGCCGAGAGGGCCTTGGCCGTCGAGCCGGGCCAGGCGGAACTGCCGCCCCGCATCGTCCGCGCCGCCCGGGCCGCCGTCGGCAGTTTCGGCGTGGCCAACGTGACCGCCGTACAGGCAAAGCTGGGCAGGGGCCGTTCCCGACGCCGCGCCTCGGCCCAGTTGCTCCACGAAACCCTAGGGAGCCTCAAAGACTTCCAGTGGCTCGACACGCGGCAGTACTGGTTCCGCCTGGAAACCCCGCCGCAATACGGCCTGCCGAACATGATCGAGAAGGTGGTTTCTGTGGCCGAACGTATCCATGTCTCGCGGCTCCGGGCGGTGATGGGGCGATACCGCCGCAGCCGCACCCTGCCGCCCACCGCGCCCCTGCTGAAGTATTGCCGCCAGATGCCCTCGATACGGGTCGAAGGGAACGCCGTGTGCGCCGGGCCCTCCCTCGACTGGCGCACCGTGCTCGGCGAAGTCGAGCGGACCATGGTCGAGGTGCTCAAGGAACACGGGCCGGTGATGGACCGCGCCGAGTTTGAAGAGCAGTGCCTTCGGCGGGGAATGAACCGGTTCACTTTCAACGCTATCCTGGTGTGTTCCCCCGTGGTTACGCACTACGGGTGGAGCATCTACGGCCTGGTTGCCCAGAAGACCAACCCCAAAACGGTTCGGCGCGCCCGCGCCCGCGGCGCCCAAATCGCCCCCCGCCGCGTCTTGCAGAAGTGCGGCATGGAGGCGGACGACCGGCCGTTCGTCGTCTATCGCCTCTCGAAGGCCGTCATTGCCGGCGGGGTTATTACCATCCCCGCCACGCTGAAACATGCGATCGCCGGCGAATACGCGGTCCTCTCGCCGAAAAACAAACGCCTGGGCCGAATGATGGCCAAGCGGGAATGCGGCTGGGGGCTGGGCCCGGCGCTGCGCGGCAGCGGCGCCAAGCCCGGCAACTATTTGCTCATCCGTTTCCACAACGCCGATCGCACCGCCGTCTTCCACCTTGGCGACGAGCGGCTCGCCGCCGAACATCCCCAGGCAGCGGACGCCGCCAAGTAAGGCGAAGCAGACCTATTGCCGATACGTCGATGCAGCCTGACGCCCGCAGCCGTAGCCGCAGCCCGCCCCAATCGGCCAGTTATTCATTGGTGGGCCCTTACCCGGTCACTGTCCGGCGATGATCAACTCGTCGAACTCGATATCGAACTCCCAGGGCTCCGGCATAGCCATGCCGCCGATTCGGCAGGGGGCCAGGAGCATGGCCGTCGCCCCGAGGTTGCCCGTCGACTCCAATGCTTCTGCAACGCTTTCGACCTCGCCGTCGAAGGCGTCGGGCTGGTTGAAGTTCGCCCAGCCGTACAGCGTCGAGTGGATGCACATGCCGATCCGTTCGGCCATCTGCCGGATGCGCTTCCCACTCTCGGGCGAGACCTCGCTGAGCCGCGCTTCTATTCCGTCGAAACCCGCTTCAGCACGCCTTGCCTAATTGGCCGCGTGCGCGTAGTATGAACCGTTCGGCACGGCAAAGTCCGACCCTCAAACCCCAAGGTCCTACCCATGCGTCCTTCCCGCCGCTTGTTTACCCATGCCGTAGTGTTTCTCGCGGGGATCTTGTTGTTCCCCCCCTCCGGGTTTGCCCAGACCATTCGCGTCGACGCGCTCGCCGGGCGGCCGTTCGGCGTGGGGCGGATCGAGGCGGACCTCCCGCAGGCCATGCTCCCCCAACCGCTGGGCGCAGAAGGGTTGGGCCTCAGCGAACGGGACGGCCGCGTGCTGTACCCCGCGCTCGGCTCCCGCGGACATGCCGGTCCGCTGGTCTCCGAGGTGCTCGAAGGAACGCCGCTGATGCGCGGCGGACCGGTGCGGGAGCAGATTGGCGGCCTGCTGCGCGACGTGCTGAACCGCCCGCCCAAGACCGAACTGTTCTTCCTGTTCCGTGGCGAGGAGCCCCTCGACATCACCCTGCTGGCCGACCGGCCCGTTTCCGGCACCATCATTCCCCGCAATGACCCCCGCGCCCATAAGGAGTTACTGGCGGAGTGGTGGGACGCTTACACGGCGCCGCCCGGCTTGCTCCAGGCGAAACCCGAATACCCGCCCGTGGTGGAAAACTACCTGACCACCAACTTGGCGCGGCGGCTGAACCGGACCCTCCCGCCGAAAAAACAAATCCCGCGCTGGCAGGACGACATCGAGGAGGTGCTCGGCCCGGCGCTGGGAACCGAGGCCATCCGCACGGCGATGATCCAGGATCGCATTCTCGGGCTGAACAACCTCCATCTGCCCGCCGACCGCCCGCTTCCACCGCCGCTGGAAGCCATACGCGATGAGGACCTCGCAGTGCCCGAAGACGTGGACGTCGAGCCGATTGCCATGCGCGTGCCGGAGGAGTGCTTCTACGTGCGTTTCGGCAGTTATCCGAACCTGCTCTGGTTCCAGGACACCATGGCCCGGTGGGGCGGGGACCTTCAGAACCTTATAGCCTCGCGCGGCGTGGATTACGAACTGACCAAGCGCTTCGAGGACCGGCTGGTCGTGAAGCAGACGGTGCTGGCCCGCATGTTCGGCGAGGCGATTATCGCCGACGTGGCCATTATCGGCACCGACATGTTCTTCCGCGAGGGGGCCGCCTTCGGCATGTTGTTCCACGCCAGGCAGCCCGCCGCACTGCGCACCGCGCTCGGCTTGACGCGCGCGGAACTCGTGCAAACGGAGGCCGCCGAGGAGAAGAAGTTGGAAATTGCGGGCAAGCCGGTGTCGCTGCTGGTTTCGCCCGACGGCAGCGTGCGTTCGTACCTGGTGGCCGACGGCGACTTCATTCTGGCTACTACGTCGCGCGCGCTGGCCCGGCGATTCATTGAAACGGGCGAGCAGCGGGGCGCACTGGGCGCCTTGCCCGAGTTCCGCCTCGCCCGCCGCGAAATGCCGCTGGCCCGCAACGACACGCTGCTGGTGTACTTCTCGCAGGCGTTCTTCGAGAACTTCGGCAGCCCGCGTTATCGCGTCGAGATGGCCCGGCGGCTCCAGGCCCATGCCGACATCGAACTGGTGAAACTGGCCGTGCTGGCGGCGGCCGCCGAAGGCAAACCGGCGGATTCGATCGAGCAACTCATTCGCGGCGGGTTGCTGCCCCGCGAGTTCGGCGTCCGGCCCGACGGCAGTTATACCAGGTTGCGCGCCGACGGAACCGTCACCGACAGCCTTCGCGGCCACTACGGCGCGTTCCTGCCCGTGCCCGACACGCCGGTCGAGCAAGTCACCCAGGCCGAGGTATCGGCCGTGGAGCGGTTCCACACGTTGTTGCTGGAACAATGGGGCGGCCGGTACGACCCGTTGATCGTCGCCATTTCGCGCGAGGCGCTGGCGGACGGCATCGAGCGGGTGAGCATCGACGCGCGGATGAAGCCGTTTGCCAATGAGCACTACCAACTGCTCAGCCAGCTTGTGGGCGCTCCCGACACCTCCCGCCTGGCGGCCATTCCCGGCAACGTGCTGGCCGGCGAAGTGCAACTGAAGCGGCAACGACTGTTCTGGGGCGTGCGCGACGCCGGGCCGCCGGTGGCCACGGTAGCCGGGCAGGTGCTGCCCTTCGGCCGCCTGCGCGACACGGTGGTCGGGTACCTGGGCACGATGGGCGAGTTGGGCCCCCTGGCCCGGCTGCACGCCCGACTCGGACCGCCCGGCTCCCGGGGCGAGGCCGTCAGCCAGGCCTTGGGCCTGTGGCGGCGGCAGCGGGGGCCCTTCACCGTCTTCTCGTTCCAGCCGGAGGTGCTCGACCACGTGATGCCGCAACTCCGCATCGTCGAGTCGGAACACCCCGCCCAGCTCCGCCTCGAGGTGGCCGACCTCCATGCCCCGCGCATGACCGATTTCGTGAACAAGCTCCTTTACTCCCGCACGCGGGAAACGTCGCTGAGCAACCTCCGCCTCTTTCACCAACTCGAGCAGCAGCTTCACGTGCCGCCGGGCAGTTGCCTCGAGGCCGCCGAGTTCCTGCTCGGCGCGCAGGTCTACTGCCCGCTCGGCGGCGAGTACGAGTTGACCGAGCGTGACGGCGCCGAGCGCTGGACCTCGACCGCGCTGCGCGCCGGCCGCCGCGGCGGCCCCCTCCTGGCCGAACCGCCCCCCGGCTACACCGCCCCGCCGCTCCGCTGGCTGCGCGGCCTCGAACTGCACGCCGAAATGCACCCCCACGTCCTCCGCGCCCACGCCGAAGTGCTCATGGACACCAAGGTGACGCAGCAAGCGGCGGCGCCGGCTGCGGCCATGCGGGAGCATTGACGAGCGCGATTCCCACCTGCCCGCGACGCCAGTTCGGGGCTGCGGCCGAGGTGCTGGTCGCTGGTTGGGC
>PWXP01000410.1 GCA_003561895.1 Planctomycetaceae bacterium
AACCCAATAACCTACCGAATTGCGTGGGATAGGCTTCCAGCCTGTCGCCGGAAAAGACAGGCTGGAAGCCTATCCCACGCTTGAAGTTCCCGGTAGTTTATTGTTTTACACCGCCTAAGCCCAATGCTTCAGCCACAATGTTTTCGGCGGGCTGGAGGCCTAATTGATTTGACTCGCCTACCTCGCCCGGGGGCCAGCACAATCGGAACTCGAGCAAGTATCGTTCGCCCATTCGATTGCGCCCATCATATCGAGGCGCCGCGCGTGCTCGGCGCCCAGGCCCAGTTGTGGGGCGAATACATCAAGGACGCCGCGCACCGGGAGTACATGGCCTATCCCCGCGCGTGCGCGATGGCCGAGGTGCTCTGGTCGGCCGAAAAGGAGCCGTTCGACGCCTTCCTGCTGCGGCTGAACGCGCATCTGGAGCGGCTGCGCGTGGCGGAGGTGAACTTCCGCCCGCTCGACGAGCCGCGCCCGCGCCGCACTGTGGGAGTGGGGGAGGCAGCGGCCGGGAGCGAGGGACGTGAGCCTCACCCCGCGCAAGCCGGGGGCAGGCGCATGTAGCGAGGAACGTGAACCTCACCCCGGGCAAGCCGGGGGCATCCGCACTGTGGGATTGGCAGAGGCGCAAGCTGGAAGCCTAGCCCGCCGTCGGCAACAACTGCGACAAATCCGGCAAGGAAAGCGACGCGAATTGCGACCATTTTGGGCTGAAATGCGACGAACATTCCCACACGTTATGCTACAATCGATGTTACTCAACGCTTGAACGCTTACCGCTTTTGTCCGCAATCCAAAGGAACGCAATTATGTCGTGGAGAATCGCCTCTTGGTACAATTGCGCCGGTTGGGCGTCGTTGGTTGTTTGTCTGGTTTTCGCGCCGCGTGCGACGGCCGACTCGCCGCAGCCTGCGACCATCGCAACGAGCGCGCATGCGCCCGGCGCCGCCCGCGCCCTCGTCGAGCGGCTGCTGCCCGAACACGCCGACCGGTTCGCGTTCGAGACCATCCCACGCGCCGACGGGCGCGACGTGTTCGAACTTGAATCGCGCGGCGGCCGCGTGGTCATTCGCGGCAACACGGCCGGTTCGATGGCCACGGGGCTGAACTGGTATTTGAACCACTATTGCCATTCCCACGTGTCGTTGCATGGGCGGCAAGTGAACCTGCCCGACCCGCTGCCCGCGGTAAACCCCGAGGTGCGGCGGGTGAGTTGGGCGCGGCACCGCTACTTTCTCAACTACTGCGCGTTCGGGTATTCGCTGCCCTGGTACGATTGGGAGCAGTGGGAGGAACTGATCGACTGGATGGCCCTGCGCGGCGTGAACATGCCGCTTTCAGTCACAGGCCAGGAGGCGGTGTGGCAGGCGGTGTGCCGGCGGCTGGGGCTCAGCGACGAGGAAATTGCCCAATTCCTGGCCGGGCCGCCGTTCCTGCCGTTTCAGTGGATGGGCTGCCTGCAGGGCTGGGGCGGCCCGCTGCCCGACGGCTGGATCGAGCGCCGCGAGGAACTGCAAAAGAAGATCGTGGCCCGGCAGCGCGAGTTGGGCATGACGCCCGTGCTCCAGGGCTTCACCGGTCACGTGCCCGCCGCGCTGGAGAAGAAGTTCCCCGACGCCAAGCTGCACCGCATCCGTTGGATCGAATGGCAGGTGCCCCTGCTGGACCCGCTCGACCCGCTGTTCGGCAAGATCGCCCGGCTGCTGATGGAGGAGCAGACGAAACGCTTCGGCACCGATCACATGTACGCCGCCGATACGTTCATCGAAATGACCCCGCCCAGCGGCGAGGTGGAATACCTCGACCGGCTCGGCCGCGCCATCTACCGCGGCATGGCCGACAGCGACCCGGAGGCCGTGTGGGTGTTGCAGGGGTGGGCGTTCATGTTCCGTCGCAACTTCTGGACCAACCCGCGGGTCCGCGCGTTCCTGGACGCCGTGCCCGACGACCGCATGGTGGTCCTCGACCTCTTCTGCGAAGCTCGGCCCATGTGGAGCGAAACGGAGGCCTTTTTCGGCAAGCCGTGGCTGTGGTGCAACATCCAGAATTTTGGCGACCGGGTGTTTCTCGGCGGGCCGCTGGGAAAGATCGCCGCCGACCTGCCCGCGGCGCGCAACGACCCCGGCAGCGGCCGGCTGAGCGGGTTGGGCTTCGTCAACGAGGGCCTGGACTACAACCCGGCCGTGTTCGACCTGATGCTCGAAATGGCCTGGCACGACGATGCGCCCGACCTGGACGATTGGGTCGAGCAGTACGCCCGGCACCGATACGGCCGGACCAATGCCGAGGCCGCGAGGGCGTGGCACGCGCTGTTGACCACCGTGTACGCGGGCCGCGTCGATACCCGCTCGGTCGTCCACCGCGTGCCGGCACTGGGCAACCCGGGGCGGCACCCGCACGGCCGTTCCATCGGCGAAGCATGGCGCCGGCTCTTGGACGCGGCCGACGAACTGGGCGGGGCCGCCCCCTTCCGCTACGACCTGGTAAACGTCGCCCGGCAAGCGCTGTCCAATCACGCGGGCGTCCTGCATGGCAAGGCCGTCGCGGCCTGGCGGGAGAAGGACGCTCCGGCGTTCGAGCAGGCGGCCGAGCGATTCCTGGGCCTGCTGGACGACCTGGACGAACTGCTCGCCACGCGCCCGGAGTTCCTCCTCGGCCGCTGGCTGGAAGACGCCAAGCGATGGGGGACCGACGACGCGGGGCGGGCTAGGTTGGAATGGAACGCCCGCCGCGTGCTCACGCTGTGGGGTGAAGGACCGCGAATTGACGACTATGCAGGCAAGGAGTGGTCGGGGCTGATCAGCGGCTACTACCGGCCCCGCTGGGAGCGCTTCTTCGCGGCGCTGGCCGATTCGCTCCGGCAGGACAAGCCGTTCGACGAGCAGGCCTTCCGCGCCTCCCTGCGGCCTTGGATGGCAGCGTGGTCCGACGGCCGCGAAACCTACCCCACCGAGCCGCGCGGCGACAGTGTGGCCATCGCCCGGCGGCTGTGGGAGAAGTACGCCGACGCCTTCCAGCCGAACGCGGTCAGCCTGACCACCGGCAAGCCGGCAACTGCCTCCCACGCCCTGCCCGGGCACCCCGCCCACCTGGCCAACGACGGCTGGAGCGATTCGACCGACGCCTACTGGGCCACCGACGTGGAGGAGACCGGCCACGAGACGGCCTGGTGGCAGGTGGACCTGGAAGAGCCCACCACCGTGGGCCGCGTGGTGGTGGTGTGCTATTATGGTGACGAGCGCTACTACGGTTTTATTGTCGACACCTCGCTCGACGGCGAAACCTGGCACCTGGCGGCTGACCGCCGCGACAACCGCGAGCCGTCCACCGCCGCCGGGTACACCGTCCGCTTCGACCCGCGGCCGGTCCGCTACCTCCGCATCACCCAGACGCATAATTCCGCCAATCCCGGCCGCCACTTGGTCGAGGTGATGGCGTTTGAGGAGTAGTTTCGCCCCCCTTGCGCCGTCTCCGGCCCTGCGACGCTGGAGGGCATGATTGACCACTACGAGGACCTGCGCCGCCACAGCCGTACCGGCCGGCCACTTGGAAACGAGACCTTCCTTGAACGATTGGAGACGATGGCCGGCCGCATCTTGAAGCCGCAGAAGCGCGGTCCGAAACCTAAAGAACGGGCGAATTAAGTTGCGCGTCTCCGGACTTGCCTGTGTTCCCAGAATTACCCATTTTGTGTTCGACCTGAGCGACTGACAAGTTCCTTGTTTTCTTCGGCTCTTTATCCGAGGAGGAAAACCATGTCTGCATCAAACACGTTACACCGCCGCACGCTGTTGGCCCAACTGGCGGCCGGCTCTTTGGGCGCGCCAGCCGTATGGCGCCTTGCACAAGCCGCCGAGGCGGCTGCCGCCGACGCGCCCGGCCACATTCGCGTCATCCCGCGCCCGCAGAAGATCCGGCCCGCTGAAGGGCAATACACGTTGACGCCGAAGACCGTCATCCGATTCCAATCGGCGGAGCTTGAGCCGATCGGGCATTACCTGGCCGAACGGCTCGAGAGGGCAACCGGGCTGAAGCCGCCGGTTGCGCCGACGTCGGCCGAAAACGACGCGATCGTGCTGACACTCGACACGGCACGACGCGACCTCGGCGATGAAGGATACTCGCTCCGCTGCACCCCGAACGGCGTAACCATCGCGGCCCCGAAGCCTGCCGGCGTGTTCTACGGCGTGCAAACGTTGCGGCAACTGCTGCCCGCGGTGGAACCTCCGGCAAAGCCGCCGGATGGCGAGTGGAGCGTGCCGTGTGTGGCCATCGACGACTGGCCGCGGTTTTCCTGGCGGGGATACCTGTTGGACCCGGCGCGCCACTTCCGCACCAAGGACGAGTTGAAACGCTACATCGATCTGCTGGCGTTTCAGAAACTCAACCGGTTCCAACTCCATTTGACCGACGGGCAGGGATGGCGGGTGGAGATCAAGCGGTATCCGAAACTGACGGAAGTGGGCGCGCGGGTTCCGAACGCGAGCGGCAGAACCGGCGACGGCTGGTTCTATACGCAGGACGACGTCCTGGAACTCGTGGCCTACGCGGAAAGCCGGTACGTGACGATCGTTCCGGAAATCGAAATGCCCGGCCACATCGGCGCCGCCGTGGCGTCGTATCCCGAACTGAGCTGCTTTCCCGACAAGCCGCACCCGTACCATGGCGGGTTTTGTGTGTCGAAGGACACGACGGTCGCGTTCGCCAAGAACGTGCTGTCGGAGGTCATGGAACTGTTTCCATCGCCTTATATTCACGTAGGCGCCGACGAGGTCCGCCCCGAGCCGTGGCGGTCGTGCCCTCGTTGCGGGCCGCGCATGCAGGCGTTGCTCAAGGAGGACCTGCCGACGGGCGTGAGCTTGCATCGCGTGAAAATAGTCGGCAGGAGACGCGGCGTGCCGCACAACGAAGACGTGGCGCGATTGCAGGGCGAGTTCAACCGCGCCATCGACCGGCACATCCGAGCCGGCGGCCGCCGGATGGTCGGATGGGACGAAATTCTCGACGGCGGACTGGAAGACGAGAGCCCCGCGGTCGTGATGGCGTGGCGAAGCGAACACGCGGTGACCGGCGCCATCGCCCAGGAGCGCGACGTGGTGGTCACGCTGCACCCGCGTCTTTACCTCGATAACAACACTCCCTTGCCCGATACGTATTCCGTGGAACCCGTGCCGGACGGCGTCGACGCGGCGCAGGCGGCCCGCGTGCTGGGAGTGCAGGGCAACATGTGGGGTGAGCGGACCCCGACCATCGCGCACGTCGATGCACGAACATTCCCGCGGCTGTGCGCGATTGCGGAAATCGGCTGGACGGCGCGCGAGCACCGCGACTTCGACGATTTCGCGCTCCGGCTTGGGCCGTTCCTGAAGCGCCTGTTCGAGCCGAACGCCGTCAGCCTGACGACAGGCAAGCCGGCAACTGCCTCCCACGCCCTGCCCGGGCATCCCGCCCACCTGGCCAACGACGGCAGGAACGTGCCCGATGCGTACTGGGCGACGGATCTGGACATCACTGGCGATGAGACCGCTTGGTGGCAGGTCGACCTGGAAGAGCCGACCCCCGTAGGGCGCGTGGTCGTGGTGTGCTATTACGGCAGTCGTCGATACTATGGTTTCACGGTGCAAACGTCGCTCGACGGCGAAACGTGGCACCTGGCGGCCGACCGCCGCGACAACCGCGAACCGTCCACCCTCGACGGTTACACGGTCACCTTCGACCCGCGGCCGGTGCGCTATTTGCGCGTCACGCAGACGCACAATTCGGCGAACCGCGGCCGCCACTTGGTCGAGGTGATGGCGTTTGAGCAGTAAGTAAGGCGGTGCGACCTTCGGTATGCACCCGCAAAACAACCCAATGCGCAACTCAATCCAAAGGATCAACACCATGTCTCAGCACACTCTATTACACCGCCGTACGCTGTTGGCCCAACTGGCGGCCGGCTCCTTGAGCCTGCCGGCCTGGACGGCCCTTGCCCGGGCTTCCGAGCCTTCCGGCGAGGCGCTCAACCTGGTCCCCTGGCCGAAGGCAGTCGAATGCCGCGAGGGAAGCCTGAAGTTCGGCGCCGGGGCGCGCATCGTGGCGGCCGACGAGTCGTTGGCGCCGCTGGCCGAGGTGCTGGCCGGCGACGTCGAGGCGGTGGCCGGGCTGAAGCCGGCGACGGCGGAGGACGCACGGGCGCGCGCGGGCGACGTCGTGCTGCAACTCGACCCGGCCATGGACGAGGAGCAGTACCGGCTGGAAGTGACCGACCGGGCGCAAGTGGCCGGCGGCAGCTACGCCGGCGTGGCGGCCGGTACGGTTACGCTGCTGCAAGCGCTGTCGGCCGAAGACGGCGCGGCCGCGCTGCCGCGGATGATCGTCGCCGATGCACCGTATGCCTCCTACCGCGGGCTGCTGGTCGATCCGGCGCGCCACTTCCATACGCCCGACATGTTGCGGCAGGTCATCGACCTGTGCCGGTGGTACAAGATTCGGTTCTTGCAACTGCATCTGACCGACAACCAGTCGTTCACGTTCCCCTCGACGGCGTACCCGAAACTGGCCACGCCGGGGCGGCACTATACGCTCGAGCAGTTGCGCGAACTGGAGCAGTACGCCGTCGAGCGCGGCGTGCTGATGGTGCCGGAGTTCGAGATGCCGGGCCACGCGGGCACCATGACCCGGAAGATGCCCGAACTGTTCGCCACGCAAACCGGCCGCGGAAGTACGATGAACTACGCCAAGCCCGAGGCGTGCGCCGCGCTCGATACGATCATCGGCGAGATGATCGACGTGTTCCGCGCGACGCCGTACTTCCACATCGGGGCCGACGAGGTGAACTTCTCGGGCCTCGACCGCGACCCCGATTTCCGGGCGGCCA
>PWXP01000116.1 GCA_003561895.1 Planctomycetaceae bacterium
CAGGGTGTCCGAGATCATCGTCGCGCGCCAAGTTCTCCTTGGAGAATCCAGCTTCTTAAAATCCACCATCAGCGGCTCGGCCGGCTCCGGTTCACCAAAGCTGATCCACGCGGTGTCGTCATTCACTCGCACGGCCAATACGCAGTTCCGCAGGGCCTGGATGCTGTCCGCCGTGGCCTCCGGCAGCCACTCGAGCTGCAATTCGTTCTCCTCGGCTATGCCGAGTCGGGCCAGGTCGATCACCGTTTTCGGGCTGCCGGGCAACTCCGACTGAAGCCGGATCAGCCATGGTGACGCGTCGTCTTTCGCCTCTTGGCGCTCGACCAGGTATCGGCGATTGCTCCCCAGCGCCGTCGGGCCGCCGAACAGTTGCAGCCGCAGGCCAGCGCCTTCCCGCAGGTGAAGCCGGCCCAGCGGCGCCACGGCGCCACGGCGCCGGGCCGCGCGACGTCGGTCAGGGCAATCGTGCTGCCCAGATCGCGCAGCGGCGAGGGCTCATCGGGCTGCGGCTGTGGAGCGCCGTCGCCGACCGGTTGCTCATCGGTTGGCTGCTCATCCGGCGGCTGCTGATCCGGCGGCTGCTGATCGGATGGCTGCTGATCGGATGGCTGCTGATCGGATGGCTGCTGATCGGATGGCTGCTGATCGGATGGCTGCTCATCGCTTGGTTCCTCACCGGACGGCTGCTCAGCTTGAAGCGGCAGCGGCAATGTGGCCGGTTTAGTCTCGGGAGACGATTCTGCGGCAACGCTTCGATCCGGACTCTGGCGAAGCCATGTCGCCGTGCCAATTGTTACCACCGCAATGACAGCAACAGCGATCGCAGCAATCATCATCTGTCGTTGAGACCACCTACTTGAAACGGCCGCCCGGGCAGCGCCGCGCAACGGAACCTTGGGGGGCGAAGGGGGCGTTTGTCCCGGCCCAACGGGGCGCGCCGCCGTGTCAACAGGTCTGCCGCTTGCTCGAAGGGGTGGCTTCCGATCTTTCCCCTTCCCGGCAACATCAGGCGCTGCCGACCCCGCGGCCGAAGGGCCGGCGGCCTTGGGTGGACCGGCAGGCCGGAGAGAGACAGCCCGGGTTCCCACTCCCTTTCCGTGCGCCGCGCCCAGTGTCCGCTGGTAAACGGCCCGCCTTTCGGCGTCGGTAAGGCAACTCCGGGCCGCTTCGATCTCGAAGGCCAGCCGCTTGGCGAGCCGGGCGTTCGGGCCCTGCAGGTACTGCGCCAATCGCTGCTTCTGCTGCTCGGCGTGCTTCTCGATCACGTCGGCGCGCGCTTCGCCCTGTTTCACCCCCAGGATGCTGTAATGGGTTGGCGGCCGGCGCTTGTCTGCGAGTTCCAGCCACTCTGTGTAGGGGTCGAATTGTGCCATGATCGCATCTCCAATTAGGTGTTCAATTCAGCCGTCGGGTGCACACTTCACCCGTCCCCGGGAGAATCCATCCGCCCGGCGACGCTATGGGGCCCATAAACTTCCCAGTGCGTTCACCATTCGCCGTTTTCGTACAAAGGGGTGTGCCGGTAGTAAGCCTGGAGTACCAACGTGGCCAGCGAGGTACAGTAGAGGCGTCCGCCGCGCTCGGCGCCATGGTCGCCACCCCGAAAGTGCCAACTTCCGGCTTCGCAACCCGCCTTCTCCTGCGATTCGACAAGCCAGTTCTGCATCCGGCTGTTCCACTTCTTCCATACGTCGCCTTCCCAGTGGCGGGCGACCTGGGTGGCGTAGTAGTTGTAGTACATGTCGCCACTCGTAGAGACACCCCAGTTACTGAGGCTATGGACTCCTCGCCGCAAGGCGGCCTGTTCCTTGTCCCAGCCCAAGTACATGCGGGACAGAAGCCCGATGGCCGTAGTGGCTCGCCCGCTGCCGGGCCCGGTGTAGCCGTACGTTGCGCCGCCGCCGGCCTGCACGCTGTCGAGGAACAGGGATGCCTTGCGGACCACCTCGGGCGGCACGCGAAGGTCCGACATTTCCGCGCTCTTCAGCGCTGCCAATTGCCAAGCGAGCACCGACGTGTCGCCCTTTTGGCGCGGCTGGTAGCGCCATCCGCCGCCAACCGGATCCTGGGCGTAGCAGATGTAGTTGACCACGGCCTGGGCCGGTCGCAGCAGGGTGGGGTCCTGCGTCATGCCGTACGCTTCGACGAGCGCAATAGCCGCCATGCCGTGCGAGTACAGCCGCCCACCGTCCTCCCAGAAAGACCCACCCCGGTTGCTCACCTTCATGTTGTTGACGAGGTAGTGCAGTCCTGACTGAATGGTTTGCCGGTACTTGCCCTCCTGGTGCGTCTGCCCCGCGCTCAAGAACGGAAGCAGGGCCAAGGCGGTGGCGGCGTTGCGAGCTTGCGGCAGCCTGCCCGGGTTGCCGCACTTGCCCCGGCAGCGGGGGTGCACGGTATGCTCGAAGCTCCAGCCGCCATCGGGCAACTGGTGGCGGGCAAACCACTCCAGGGCTCTGGCCACCGCCGCTTCGCTCGCCTCACTACCGCCCGCCTCGGCCACCAGCCGCGCGCGGTTCGGCCCCGAACGTCCCGCGAAGCCGCCGCGCAACCGGCCTTCTTCCAGGGGAAGCTGTTCGTCCGGCTCGCTGCCGCCCGGCAGTTCCTGCAACCGCTTGGCGACCCTTTCCCGGTGCAAACCTGTCAGCTTTGGCAGCGCAAGGTGGTACCAGTGTGCTGCGCGGCCTTGGGATCGATCCTTGATCGCGTCCTCACCTGCCTCGGCCAAGTCCCACCATCCGTCGGCAAGGTCGACCTGCGCCATGGCTTCGTCCGGCGGGCTGTTCAACTCGCGCTCGGCCAGGGCCCGCAACTGCGGATCGGAACCCTTCGCCAAATGGGGCAGCGCCCGGTCCCAATCGTCACGCAGAAAACAGTACCATTGACCGACGATAGTATTCGCCGCTTCATGGGCGGGATTCGCCCGCAAGGTCTTCCGGGCGGCCTGCACTTCCTCCCACCGCTCGTGCAGCGCCTCGAGTTCCCGGCGGCGGCCCAGGGCCGCCTTCCGAACCGCGGCGTCGGCAGGGGCCGGTGGCAGACAGGCCTGATATACCGAAGCTGAAAGCGAGTAGGCCAAGTCGACGCGATCGGCGGCCAGCGCTTCATCAACGACAACCGCCGAGGCGGCTACCAGGGCCTTAATCTGCCGTTCTTCGCTCGCATTCTGCGCACACGTATTCAGCATGACGGCTCGGGCCGACAATCGATCGAACGCGAACTCCTCGGCGATCCGGTCCACGAGTTCCAACATGACCCGCGCATCGCCCGCGTCGGAGGCCAACTCGGCGGCGCGCCGGAGCAACGTGAAACGCTCCGTTGCGTCGTCAGTCTCCTCCGCCAAACTTGCCAGCGTGTCCGCCAGCCGCCGTCGCTCGCCCGATGTACGCGCCGAGGCCGTGTCGAATTCCTCGTCGATCAAATCGCGAACCACCTGCTGCTCGGCAAACTCCGGAACCGGCTTCGGAGTGAGCGGCGCCGCCGTCGTTTCCGTCTTGGAATCGTCCGGTGCAAGCTTGTCCACTGCGGGCCGTGCCAATTCGACAGAAGGTGCAGGCTCCTCGCGGAGTTCATCCCCTTGGTCGTCGGGGTCCATTGGAGAGACGGCGTCATCCAAGGGGGAGGAATGGACGGACTGCCGGCTCTCTGCAATTGGTTTCCCCGGCTGAGCCCTTTCCTGTTCGTCCCCTGGCGCACGTGGCGAACTCGCCGGGGCGTCGTCGCAGTGCGTTACCGAAGCATGCTCCCGTTCAACCGGATCACCAAGTCCACTGGACCCCATGGATGGTTCGGCCGGTGGTGCTGGAGGCGCAGCAAGTTCACTCGGATCGCGCCCCGCAAGCTCCGATGGCGGTCGTGCGTCGTGCCTCGAGCCGCTCGTGCCGGCGGCAACCCACCAGATGAGCGCGCCGAACAACAGCAGTGCCGCAACGCCGGCCGCAACGAACAGCATTGGCGAGGGAGCCGGGAACTTCACGACTTGCTCAGCCGTGCCCGCCGTCTGCCCTTCCGCAGGGCTGCCGGCGGGCGCCGGCGCGACGACCGATTCGCCCGCAACGGCTCCGGCCGTGCCGGGGCGGGGCCCTGGCGTTGCCGGCCGCGCGGGCGACGGGCTAGCGGCCTTGGCCTGTCTGGCTCGGCCGGAACGAACCGCGGAGGCCTGCCCCCCGCGCCCCCGCGCCGGACTTAGCGTCTGATTATAGGCGGCGCGTTTCCCGGGATCGGTCAGGCAGCTTCGGGCCGCTTCGATCTCGAATGCGAGCCGCTTCGCGAGCCGGGCGTCGGGTCCTTCGAGGTGCGGGGCCAGCTTCTGCTTCTGCCGCCGTGCCTGCTGCTCGATCACCGCGCCGCGCGATTCTCCCTGTTTCACGCCCAAGATGCTGTAATGGCTCGGCGGCCGGCGCTGGTTTGCGACCTCCAGCCACTCCGTGTAGGGATCGAACGATTCTGCCATGATAACCGCTCCTGTGGGTGTATTCGTGGTACGTGGTGCATCGCTGAACGATTCAGCCGGGCTGATTGCGCGTCGATGTGGGGGGTGGAACTACCTGGTACCGCGACCTCCGCAGTCCGGGCATGGCTGTGGCGGCGGCCCCGGCGGCCCGCCACAGGATCCGCAAGGCACCCGAACTCGACGCCGCTGGGTAATCCGCCCCGTTCGAGGATGGTAGCCGATCACTTCGGTCCGGTACTGTGAAACCGTCCCCCTGGCACACATCCGGTTCGCGCACCGCCCGCGAACCTTGCCTCTGCCCTGGCACCTACGGCATGTCGCCCCCGCGGGCCCGGCGCGTGGCTTGTCCCCGACCGGGGGCCCGATTTCGCCGGGCTCTTCGAGCAAATCGCTTAGTCGCCACTCGCTGGGAGGCGGTACGCCGGTGGTATGCGTGGAAACGCGCGGCGGCCACCCGCCGATCTCCTTCAAACGGTTCTCGACGATTGTTCTTCGTAGCGGACTGGTAATTCCCGGCAGCGCCTTCTCGTACCAGTGTGCGGCGCGGGCGGCCCATGCCGAGTTCGGGTCCGAATCGTTGCTCTGCGCAAAGTCCCACCATGCGTCGCCCAGTTCGAGTTTTGCCATGGCTTCGTCCGGCGGGCTGTTCAACTCGCGATCTGCCAGGACCTTCAGTTCCGGTTCGGAACCCTTGGCGAAGTGCGGCAGGGCCCGGTCCCAATCATCGCGAACGGAGGCGTACCATCGGGCCACGAGCGTGTGCGCGTCCTGGTCGTCGGGATTGATCTCCAGCGTCTCGCGTGCCTCTTGCACGTTCTTCCACCAGCCGTGCAGCTCTCGCACCTCGTCAAGGTGTTCCTGGGCCTCCTCCCGGAACGAATACCCCGCCTCCGCCTCGCACGCGCGCCGCACCGCCGCGGCGAGCGATTCCGCGAGGTGGAGCCGCTCGGTCCGCGTCGCCTCGTCAAAAACTTTCAGCGATGCGTCGAGCAGGAGCCTGATTTGATCTTCACAGGCAGTCTGCTCAGCGCCGGCGAACCGCTCTGCAATGGTACTGAGCATCAGGGGGTGGACCCGCAACCGGTCGACCTCAAACTGGTCGGCAATTTTGTCCGCCAGCCGGACCGTGCGTATTACATCGCCCAGCTCGGAAGCCAGCTCCGAAGCGCGCCGCAGGATGACGAATCGCTCCGCCGTGCATTGAATGTCTCCCCCTTTGGCCAGGGATGTCAACCGGTCCGCTAATTCCCGCTTCTCCTGCGGTTCCCCCGGCGTGGGGTACACTTCCTCGAGTAGACGGCGATGTTCGTCCTGCGCCTCGACTGTGGGGATTGGCTCCCGAGTGGGCGGGGGCGGCTGAACGTCTTGTGGCCGGTCGACTGCGGGCTCCGGCAGGTCGACCGAGGGCTCGGCCAAAGCGACCGAGGACTCCGGCGGATGGTCGTCGGGCTCTTCGATAACCATGCTGGTTGGAATTTGGAAACGCATGATGCCTTCCTGGGCGACGGCCGAAGCCGGCAGCGCGAGGCGGAGGTACTCCGGGGTCGCATCCGGTCGCTTGAAAACGACCACGTCGTGCAGCCGTTCCCCTCTGACGACCGGCTCGTCTTCGACCTCCCCTTCGATCGTACCGCGACGAGGCCGAATCGGCTGGTAGGAGTTGTTGCGATTGTCGCTCAGCGATGCCCTGTCGGCCTGCTTCGACCGTCCTCCCCAGCCCCCATGCGTCAGTTCGTTGTCAGGGTCGGTGTTCGTTAATGCGAGTGTGACGATCAAGTATTCGTTCTGTGCCGGGGCGCCCTTTCCATCCATAAGCACGACGCCCGGCTTGCCAATGCGAACCGAATCCACTCGAACCTCAATCGGTCCGGCGGTTGCCGTTTCACTCGATGCGTCGAGCCACACCTTCGGAGGCGGCGCAGCCTCGTCCGTTTGGGGGTCAATGTCTTCGCCGGGGCCGTTCACCTCACCGGTAGCCGTCTCGGGACGCGGGTCCTGTTCCGGCTGGAGAACGCTGGCGGTGGCAAGAGCCAGCGCAATCAGCACCGCCAAAGCCAAGCTACCGCCCACAACAAGACGGGCGGGCGAAAACGCGCCGCGCCGTGCGGCTTCGGCACTGACGGCGTCGGTGTGAATGACCGGGAGGCCGCCGCCGGGCGAGGGCGAGACCATGGTGCCGGCCGAGAGGCCCTCCGCCGGCAACGCCGGAGCAGCCCGGCGACCGAAACGCCGCCGCAGTTGCTCGTCGTACCGGGCCTTTTTCTGCGGGTTGAGCAGGCACACGCGGGCGGCGGCCAACTCGTTGAGCAGCTTTTGGGAAAGTGCGGCGTACCGGCCCGACTGGTGG
>PWXP01000256.1 GCA_003561895.1 Planctomycetaceae bacterium
CGCTTCAGCGTGCCCAGCGTCGTTGGAGTTCACGCTTCAGCGTGCCCAGCGTCGTTGGAGTTCACGCTTCAGCGTGCCCAGCGTCGTTGGAGTTCACGCTTCAGCGTGCCGGATATCATACCCCGAGTTCGCACGCTAAAGCGTGAACTCCAACAGTGGGGCGTTCCGAGCCCGTTCCTGCCCGGCAGGGCCTGCCTCAGAACCGCCCGGTGCCGTACCAGTGGTTGCTGCTGCTCGGCTGCATGTCGTAACCGAATCGGCGATGGAACCGGACCATCATGCTGTAGTGCGGCGGGGAGCCGCGCCAAATGCGCACCATGTTCAAGGCGCCGTCGACGATGTCGCGCCCCGGGCCGGGCGAGGCGATTTCGCCGCCGGTCAGGCCGCCCGCGTGATGGCCCACCCCGCGGCTGGTCATCAGCACCGAGTTTCGCTGGGCGCCGGCCATGCGGCTTTCGCAGGGCGCGCCGTCGGCGCTTCGCAGCCGGGTGTTCTCGCCGTGGCCCTTGCTCACCCGAATG
The DNA here is from genome assembly GCA_003561895.1 of Planctomycetaceae bacterium. Classification (GTDB taxonomy): domain Bacteria; phylum Planctomycetota; class Planctomycetia; order Pirellulales; family Thermoguttaceae; genus PWXP01. The sequence goes on from PWXP01000256.1 coordinate 522, forward strand.
GCCCACATGAGCGTCCGGCGCGTGAGGGTTTCCGACTCGAGCAGTAAGAATTCATTCTCCCGCTCGGCCTCGCTGAACACCCGGTTGCCGGGGTTCGGACCGAGGTACTTGTACGGCATCACACTGACCACCTCGCCGTAGTACGGCTTGCTTTCGTCGGTGAAATCGTACACGGCGAGGCCCGCGCTCTCCCGCATCGGCCGGAAGTCGGGAAACCGCAACAAGCGCCGCAGCGCGCCCTTTCTCGATGGATACCGGCACTCGGTGGTCTGCCGCAGGCACACATAGCCGTGCAGTAGCGGGACCGACCGGTCCCGGGGCTGGAAATCGTCGCCGGGTTGGTCGACGGAAATCAACAGCATTTTGCCTTCCTGCTCGGCCAGCCGGCGCGCCTCGTGGTAGTCGTCGTGCCATCGGACGGGCGGGGCCTCCTCGCGGCGTCCCGCGGCCAGCGCCAGCATGGCGTGCGCCCCTTCCTTAGTGAGCAGCCAGGCGGGGATGTTGTAGGTGAGCCGGCCGTAGTTCGGTCCCTCATGTTTCAGGTCCAAAATGCCAATACCCGGCGAGAAGCGGAACTTCCGCATACCCACGTGGCGAAGCAGTTCCGACGACTCTTCCAGCCGCAGCCGCACCAGCACCATGTCGCGCAAAGCGTCAGCCAGCTCCAGATCGGGGGCGAATCGCTCCTCGGTGCCGTCGATGGCAATCAGCAGCAGCTTCTTTGCCGACTTTGCCTTGTTGTACGCCGTCTGGTAGTCGGTGTACCAGTTCAGGCCGAAAGCGTCGGCCACAACGTCTTCACCGTTCCGGCGGGCGAGGTCCTCGAGCACCTGCGCCCCCTTGCCCGGCGCCTGCGCCTCCTCCAGCGGCAGGGTGGCCACCACGTGCCGCATTTTCGGCCCTTCGTATTTCAGATTGATGACCGCAACGCCTGGCTGCTGCTCGAGCTTCCGGAACGCGCCCGACTCGACGATTGTAACCGGCTCGCCGCCTTGCTCAATGGCGGCGTCGAGCGGAATCGCCACCGGCACGTGCGACGAAAGCACGGCCGCGGCCGCCTGGTCGGGCTCGTACCGGGTCTCAGGCCCATAGAAGGACACGATCAGCAGCCGGTTCGACTCCTGAGCCTCGCGGTACGCGGCGCCGTAGTCTTCGCGCCAGGACAACTCGGCGGCAACGGCCGTGCCGACCATCAGAAACAGCGTACAAGGGATTCCAAGACTTCGCATGCGTTCACTCCTTTTCGTTGGGGTAACAGGTGGGAGGCGGCGCCCGACAGTGGTGCGTCTGCCGCCGCGGCAGGGGATGCCGGCGGCAGAGCATATCGGGCAAAGGTGGGTCAGGTTGGCGGGGACGCCCCCGGGGGACGCCATAACGAGTGTATTTTAGCCAGACGGAAAAAGCCCTGTCAAGTACCCGGCATCGCAGATTCGGGTGGATTCTCAAGCAGGCCGGTGGCGGTGGCGGCTCCCGCCCGATCCGACGCGGCTGAGGGCTGCCGCCAGCGACACGCAAGATGCCACAAAGGGGGGGTGCGCATGGGGTAGTGCGAGGCAGCTATTCCGGATGGCCTGCCCCCTGAGCACTTACGCCCGGGGTTTAGAACGGCCCTTTGGGTGGGCTCGTTTACTCAAGCAAGGCGTTGATGCCGAATACCGGATCAACCCAAAAGCCAGCCGAAGCCCAGTGCCCCGACCAGTTGCCTGCCCCGCTCGGCCCCGACGTCGAAGTTGTATGCCGAAAGCTCGCGGATAAAGAACAGCGTGCCGATTAGCAGCGCGAGCAGGGCAATGCCCATCATCACGGTATATGGATCGGACTGCCCGATAGCGGCCAAAACGCGCCGCGCACGGCTTTCCGGCGCTTCTTCGTCTTCCTCTTCCTCGCCGGCCTCGGCACCCTCGTCTTCGGCCTTTTCCATTCCGACGTCGCCGGGTTGGTCGCCGAAATCGGGCAAGGGCTCCTCGTCGGCGGCCCCCTCCGCTTCGTCGGCAACTTCGTCAGCAGATTCCATCGATTGGAAGGCAATGCCCGATTCCATCTCGGCGGGCGCGGCAAAATCGACCGTTTCGTCGGATTCGTCCAGGGGCGTTTTTGCCAAGCCTTCCTCTTCTCCGGCGGGGGCGTACGCGTCCCCGGCGTCGGCTTCCGGAATGCCCGCCTCGAACGCGCCGTCCTGGGGCGCCTCGGCGTCCGGGTCCGGACGGGAAACCGGCTGTTGCTCCGCCGTCTCGTCGCCAGGCTCGTCGGGAGTCAGGTTCTCGCCAGGTTCTCGGGTTTCGTCGTCAGGGAGCGACACAGAAGTTCCTCCACAAGAGGGGGGTTGGTCGGCCGCCGCGACCTCTTCGGCGGGACCGGCAAGACTACGTAACTCATTATAGTCGGCAAACCTGCCGATGGCGAGCAAAAAACTTCGTTTGCCCAACAATGTCGCCCGGGATGCAAAGGTTGCCGGTGCAGTGGTCTGTCTCGCCCGGTTCGGTCGGGTCCTGCCGGCTCTTGACGCAGTAGAACGTACCCGGTCACGGTTTCAGTCGGCCGAACGTGCCAGCGAGCCGGCCGTTTCCGGGTGAGCGATGTCGCGGAGGCGGCCGAGGACTTCGTGTTGCAGTTCGCCGGTGGCGCGGCGGGCGGCCATTTGATAGTAGATGCGCGCCACGTTCGCCTTGCCCGACGCCTCGGCCTCCTGTCCGCGGAGGAAAAAGGCCTCGGCCTCGGCGGACCGCGATTCGGCGTGGGCCTCGCGCCGGCGGCGTTCCTCGGCCACGCTCAGCAGCGGCGCGGCGGGTGCCGGTTTCCGGGCCGATTGCCACTGCCCGTCCGCGGGGTGCGCCGCAGCGCCGCCACCGCGATCGGCGGGGACGGCGTTCCACGTGGAAGCGATGCCGGCGGCGTGCCGGGCCGGATCGAGGCCGGCGGGCCGGTTGTCGATACCCGCTACGTTCCGGGCTCCCCCGCCTGCCTGGACGGTGCGCGGCGGCTGGCTGAGGAGGTACTCGTCCATGGCCTCGAAGTCGTGAATCCGGGCGCTGACGTGCATGCCCATCGCGCTCTGCTCGCTGCCGATGGCCGTGTTCTTGAACGGGCGGAACGGCAGCGTGGGCGAGCGGAACGAGTTACGCCCTGACGCCGACCGGTTGATGCCGCCCATCAGTGCGCTGCCGCGGTCCGGCACCGAGACGGTGGTGCCCACCGAAAACTGCGAGAAGGTGGGCAACTGGACGGCCGAGCCGGGCAATTGTGCGAACCCCGGACTGCCGGCCAGTCCCGCCATGAGGACCGCCGGCAGGTACAAGCTTGCGCGTCGCATCGCGGATCCCCTAGAACCGGCCTTGGTAGGTGTTCGGGGAGTTCCGCTCCCAGTACATCCGCGGGCCGACCACGAAGTCGGCCATCGTCTCCTTGTCCCAAGGGAACAAGCTGCGGATCTCGTCCTCCTCAATGTCGTACATCAGGAACCACGGTTCGTCGACGGTTTCCTGGCTGTCGCGGACGGCCACGCACAGCGAACCGGCCGGCGAGAACGACAGCCGGCCGTTACGGTAGTGGCTCTTCCCGGCCGGCAGCCGAAGCGTCTTGACGGGTTCCTCGCCCTCGAACACGTGAATTTCGTTCCGGCCCTGGGTGGCTGCCCACTGCAGCGACTTCGGATCGGCCGCCACGCCACCCGGTTCGGGCAGAATCGGCTTGTTGTCGGCTTCCGAGGGGCTGCCGGAGAACCGGTATACGCCCTTGTCGCCGTTGGTACCGAAGATGACGTGGCCATCGCGGGTGACCGCGACCGACATGTCCTGGCCGTGCCACTTTTGGCCCTCAAATTGGCGGTACTCCTTCGGCGTGATGCCGCCGGTCGAAGTCGCCATGAGGGCATCGGCGATGTTGTCGGCCACGACGATGGTGTCGGAGTTGCCGCCGACCGCCACGTCGACCGGGTGGACGAGGTTCTTTTCCTTTTCCAGGAGCGTCGAGAGCTTACCGGTATCGTCGATATACTTGATCCGACCGCCGTCGCGCGGAATGCTCACCACCAAGCCATGCTCGCGATGCAAGTCGATGCTGCTGGGCGCGAAGGGCAACTCCACCCGACCCAGCACGCGGCCGTGCTCGTCCACTTGGTACACCCTGCCGCGACCGCTCTCTTCGCCGGCCGCCACGTATAGGACGAAGGCTGGCGGGGCCTCGGGCTTGGGCATTTCGGGCTTCACACCGGCCCGGGCGAGTTCCTCGTATCGGCCGGGGCCGCCGCTGCCCGGACCGCCGCTACCGGGCTCCCCCGGCTGGCGATCGCGGAAGTTGACGCGCGGGTCGTACTGGAGTTCCGTATCGTAGACTTGGCGCGGGTCGTAGAAGGTGCGGGGATCGCGTAAGGTGGGCATATCGGCGTCCGGACGGATCACCCGCGGACCCTGCACTCGCGGCCCGACGCGTTGCGGGCCGATATTCATCGGGCCGCCATCGGGGCCGCCGGGCCCTTCGGCCGGGCCCTCGCCGGGCCCGTAGCCCGGTCCGGCGCCAGGCCCCACCGCCGGCTCTTCGCCCGGTGCGGGCCCTTCGCCTGGTGCGGGCCCTTCGCCCGGTGCGGGACCTTCGCCTGGTGCGGACTCTTCGTCCGGTGCGGGACCTTCACCCGGTGCGGGGCTTTCACCCGGTGCGGGGCCTTCACCCGGTGCGGGCTCTCCGTCCGGACAATCCGGACAAGTGTCCGGCTGGCCGTCTTCGCCTTCCGCCGGTGCGGGAGCGGGACCTTCGCCGGGTGCCATTGCGGTGCCGTCGCCCACATCGGGCGCGGTTCCGGGAGCCGGGCCTGGGCCCGCCCCGGGTCCTTCACCGGGCCCCATGGCGATCGCGTCGCCAAGCCCGTCATCGGTTGCCGGTCCATCGTCGGCCGTCCCTTCGCAAACCGGGCATCCCGATCCCGGGCCGCACGCGGCTCCTTCTGCTGCACTGCAACCTGCGGCGCCGTCGTCCGCCCCTTCACAGACCGGGCATCCCGATCCCGGGGCGCACGCGGTTCCGGCTCCTCCGCTGCAACCCGACCCACCGCCGGCCGCAGTTCCAGACCCGCCGCCGGACCCTCCGGAACCGCCGCCGTGATGGACGTGCGTGGTCCCTCCCCCGCCGCCCCTGTGGACGTGACGGGTACCGCCGCCGGAGTGGTGATGCACGACACGGTCCGAGCCGCCATGGTAAACGTGGCGCTCGCCGCCGCCGTGGTGGATTACCTGGTCGCGGTCGCGGTAGACAACCCGGTCGCGGTCGTAGCGGACCACCCGGTCCGGCTCATCGACCACCACGCGGCGCGGCCCGAAAACGGGTGCCGGGTACTCGATGTGGGTTCGCCCGCTGGGCCGCTCGACGATGTCGGGCCGAATCGGCGTCACGGGCCGTTCGGGCTCGGGGGCTCGAACCGCGAAAAGGGGTTCCCTATGGTCGAGTCCCTCGAGGTACAGGCCCGCCAAGCTGTCCCACCGGCCTTCGAAGATGACCAGCGACTCCCGATCGTTCCAGCCCCAAAGCTGGCCCACCTCCTCGCCCCGCGCGTTGATTACCCGAAATCGGTGCTTGTTCGCAGCGTCGGGAACGCGGTCGAAGTCGACCCGGATATGAAGGTACTTCTCGGCGCCTTCCCCGGGGGCGGCCTCTACGGCGCCCGGTCTGGCATTGGGCAGCCGCGACACGTCTGCCACCTGCCAGGGCCGCGGATCGCCGGCCGTTCGTTTCGCGTCTTCGGCCCAGACGTGGCAATTCACGACAACCGCCACGCCAACCAACAGCAACATACCTTTTCGCATGATCCCTCTCCTCTGGCCCTCGAGTGTTCAGGGTGATGCCGCCGGGTTCGGCCGGCGACCGGTCCGCACGCGGAGATTCCACTGCCCTCATTCTATCACGGATCGCGAGCGTGTACAGGGGAACCTTCCCATCCAATGCGGTTTTCGGCCGGTTGGCAGCGGATTATTCCCCAGCACCGACAATTTTCCCGAATAAACCATGACGGGCCAAATGGAGCCACCTGCTGGCGGGACTTCTGCGCGGCGGATGCGTCCAATGATGGAGCAACCTTCACAAGAATGCTACTCTAGTGGGGGGGGCGTGCTGCGCTTCAGTCGGTGTTTGACCCGGTTGGAGTTCACGCTTTAGCGTGTTTTGAACACCAAGTTGTTGTATCCAACCAGCTTCCAACGCACGCTGAAGCGTGAACTCCAACACCAGCGTGTTTTGAACACCAAGTTGTTGTATCCAACCAGCTTCCAACGCAC
>PWXP01000343.1 GCA_003561895.1 Planctomycetaceae bacterium
AAAACAATAAACTACCGGGAACTTCAAGCGTGGGATAGGCTTCCAGCCTGTCTTTTCCGGCGACAGGCTGGAAGCCTATCCCACGCAATTCGGTAGGTTATTGGGTTACGACGGCTTACCATACAAGCAACGGGCTGCTCCGCCCCCGTGTACGGTTGCCGCGGAACTAAACGGAATAGCGAAGACCGGTCATGACCGACCCCGAGTATTTCTACCTGCTCGACCAGGCCATGGAAGCGTTGGAAAACGGCCACCATGTCCGAGCCGTGGCCATAGCCGACCAGCTTGTCGCCGTGCGGACCGATGACGCGACGGTGCGCAACCTGCGCGCTCAAGCCCTGCTGAACCTGAAGGCCGCCGGAGAGGCGTTCGACGAGGCCCGCCAGGTGGTCCGCCTCGATCCCCGCGACGCCCAAGCCAGGATGCTGCTGGGCATGGCGGCCTGGGAACTCGGCCGGTTGGGGCTCGCGCAGGAAGCGTTCGAGGAGGGCATCAGGCTTTCCGGAAACGATTCGGAACTGTTAGCCCGGTACGCCTGGTTCCTTGCGTGCGAGCGGGGCTCGAAACTGGCAGCCGCGGCCGCCGAAGAGGCGATCGGCGCCGATCAGGAGTCGGCCCTGGCGTGGGCGGCGCTCGGTCTGGTGCAAATGCGCCAACATCGCCTGCCCGTCGCGCGCCACAGTCTCCGCCGGGCCCTGGAGATCGACCCGAACGACGTGCATGCCCAATCGGTCATGCTGGCCCTCTTACAGCAACAAGGCAACGACGCGCAGGCGGAGGCACTCATCGAGGTCATGGGAGAGAGGCCGGAGACCGAGGAGTTGGTTCAGGAGGTACGCGCCCAGTCGCATCGCCGCCGTCTGGAGAAAGCCCTCTTGGAGCGAGAGGCCGTCCGCAACTCCGTGCTGGCCGAGCCCCGCGACCGCCGCTGGTTCTGGCTGGCGGCCATCGCGGTGCTGATGGGCGTGTTCTTCTTTGCACTACCCCCGCCTTGGGCTACCGCCGGGCTGCTGAGCGTCCTCATTCCCCTGCTGATCGTCCTCTGGTGGTTCTGGGATTGAGACCCGCCTGGAAGACGGGCGGAAAGGTCCCTTCTACGGCGGGCTGGATTTCTTGCCGCCGCTCCACCCCGCAAGCGAGAACAGCCGCCGCGCGTTGGCCGTCGTCGCTGCAATCAACTCCGCCGTACTCACCCCAAGTAAATTGGCCAGCGACTCGGCAATCAGCCCGAGGTTGGCCGGCTCGTTCCGATTCTTCCGGCCGCGCAGGGGGTGGGGTACCAGGTAAGGGCTGTCGGTCTCGATCAGCAGCCGGTCCTCCGGGATGGCCCGGGCTACCTCGCGCAGGGGCCGAAACTTCTTGTTCAGATAAGTCACCATGCCCGAAAAACTCACAAACAGGCCAAGTTTTACGCATTCCGCCGCAAACTCGGCGCTGCCGGCGAACGAGTGCAGTACGCCTTGAAGCGGCCCCCGGCCGGCGGCCTCGCAGAGCATGGGCAGCAGTGCGGCCTCGGCCTCGCGGCAGTGGATCACTACGGGCAGGCCGCGCCGCTGGGCAAGCCGCAGGTGGCGGTCGAAGTAGTCTTGCTGAACGCTCAACGGCGCGAAATCCCAATAGCGGTCGAGCCCGGTCTCGCCGATGGCAACCACGGCTCGATCAGAGGATAATTCGACCACGGCGTTCCAGTCGTCGGCGGCGGCCCCGGCCGCGTAATTCGGTTGGATTCCCACGGCTGCATGGACCGGCTCGTGCTCGAGGGCTATCTGCACGGCCCTGGCGCTCGATTCGGCCGTAGTGCCCACGCAGATGATCGCCACGACACCCCTCTTGTGTGCCGAGTGTACCACCTCGTGCAGGTCTGAATTGTAGTCGGGTTCGTTCAGATGGGCATGGGTGTCGATCATGGGAGGCGACCTTGTAGCGAAGGACTCGTAAGATGTTGCTTTATAAGGATTTATGTCGAGTGGTGCAAGCAGGCCCGCCGATGTCCGACCCGCCGCGGACGCCCGTTCGTAACAACAGTAGCGAATACGGTACCCAAAGCCCGGAAACTTGTCGAAAAAATTTCCCAATCCCGGGGAATCATCGCTTGACTTCCCATTCCGGTGGCGTATCGTACAATACATAGTGTGACCGCACGGACTCCAATAGGATGCTCTTGACGGGGCAGTCAAAATGGGAGACCCTGGTTGAATAGCGAAGGAGCGTATAATGCTTGTGCTATCGCGTAAAAAAAACGAGAGTATTGTCATCAACGATGACATTACCATCGTCGTAGTGGAGATTCGGGGGGACAAGGTCCGCCTCGGGGTTGAGGCCCCGAAGGAGGTCCCTGTGCATCGCCGCGAGGTCTTCGACGCAATCCATCACAACGAACAGCTTGTGACCAACAAGGCGGCGACCAAGGCCGATGCCGGCGAGTCCTGAGCCGGCTGCCAAAGTGTGTCCGCATTCTCGCATTGCGCTCCGTTAAGTTCTGGCCTCGAAAAGCCTTTCCTTCTTAGGAATGCCGCCGGCGGATTTTCTTGCCCTCCGGGCCATTGACCGCCGGCGCCTTCTTGGGTATACATTAAGGTTTTGCATGTCGGGCGAGCCCGGCACGGCCCCGTCGTCTAGTTAGGTCTAGGACACAGGCCTTTCAAGCCTGCAACACGGGTTCAAATCCCGTCGGGGTCATTGGCAAATCAGCCACAATCGCGAGTCCGTTGCAGGGTATCCTTGTTCGACGCTTTCCTGATTCTATCCTTTGGCGGCCCTGAAGGTACCGCTGAAGTCGAGCCTTTCTTGAACAACGTGGTTCGCGGCAAGGAAGTTCCCCCCGAACGGCTGGCCGAAGTGGCCAAACATTACGATCACTTTGGGGGGGTCAGCCCCATCAACGCGCAAATCAGGGCACTGCTGGCCGCGTTGATTGCCGAGTTGAACGCCAACGGGCCCCCATTGGCCGCGTACTGGGGAAATCGCCACTGGCACCCCATGCTCGAAGACGCCATCGGTCAGATGGCCGAAGATGGAATCGGCCGAGCGATGGCTTTCTGCACCTCGGCGTTCGGCTCGTATCCCGGCTGCCGCCAATACCGGGAAGATATCGACCGTGCCCGGGCAGCCGTCGGCGCGGCGGCGCCCCGCATTGACAAGTTACGGTTGTTTTATAACCACCCTGGTTTCGTCGAACCGGTGGCCGCCCGCCTCGAAGAGGCGCTGGCTACGCTGCCGCCGGACCGGCGCGGTGCCACGGCAACGGTGTTCACGGCCCACAGCCTCCCCGCGGCGATGGCAGCATCGAGCCCCTATGAGGGCCAGCTCCGCGAGGCGTGCCGGCTCGTGGCGGAGCGTGCCGGGCTAGGGAAATGGCATTTGGCCTATCAGAGCCGTAGCGGACCGCCGAGCCAACCCTGGCTCGAACCCAACCTCGGCGACCTGCTGCAAACGCTCGCCGCAGCCAACGGCGTCGAGCACGTCTGCCTTGTGCCTATCGGCTTTGTTAGTGATCATATGGAAGTGGTGTACGACCTGGACATCGAGGCGGCCGGGTTGTGCGAGGAACTGGGGCTGGGCATGGTACGGGCTTCGACGGTGGGATGCCACCCCCGATTCGTGCGGATGATTCGTGAATTGGCCCTCGAACGCCTCGATCCCCCGGGGCCACGGCTTGCCTTGGGCGGCCAGGGGCCTGCTGCCGACGAATGTCCCCCCTCTTGCTGTCCCTCGCCCGGCGCGTGACGTTCCGACCCGCCCACCCGCGCCCGGGCGGTTCCACGTACAATAGGCATGGCTCTTCCGTTTCTAGGTGCAGACTGCTTTGTTTGAAGACGGCACAGCGGCGTGTACCTACCACCTTGGCGAGGGCGGCGCCGGAAAAGGCTGGCACACCGCCGCCCGACGTGCGAAAATAGAACGGTGCCCCCTGCCCGCACGGTTGCGGTCCGCCGCAACGGTATCCGCGGTAGTCCCGCCCCGGTCCCGTGCGCTCGACACCACCGCAGAGATCCATCGTGGCCCACGCGCAGTCCAACTCGCAGCATGCTACCGCTGAACGCCACGCACCCGTTCCCACCACCGGCGGCACCGAACGGCTGAAGTGCGTGCCGCCGGCGTTCGCGCTGCGGGAACGGATTGCGGCGGCGGCGGAGCACGCCGCCGCGGCCCTGGCGAAGCAGCACCCTCCCACCCGCCGCGAACTGGAAGACGGCGCGCGCCGGTTGCTCGGCGAGCTTCGGCTGTCGGACGCGTACCTGGGCTGGTCGATGGTGGCGGTGGCCAGCGCGTTCTGGCACGACCAGGTGGCCGCGGTGCCGTATCACCGCCGGCTGCTGCTGCTGCCCCGCTGCCTGCGCGATGAACGGCGCTGCCCGGCCGATTGCGACGAACTGGGGCTGCTGTGCCGCGACTGCGGCGCTTGCGGGCTGACCGATCTGCGGGCCGAGGCGCGGCGGTACGGCTACCGCGTGCTCATTGCCGAGGGGTCGCCGGCGGTGATGAAGCTGATCCTCGCCGGCAAGGCCGACGCGATCCTGGGCGTGGCGTGCCTCGATTCGCTGGAGAAGATGTTCGAGAAGCTGGTCCGCAGCGGAATGCCGGCCATGGCGGTGCCCCTGCTCTGCAACGGATGCCGCCGCACCTCGGCCGACGAGGCCGCGGTGCGCCGGCTGATTGGCGTGCCGTACCGGCCCAGGCGGCAGCACACGGGCAGCTACTTGCCCCTGGTCCGGTACGCCGCGCGCCTGTTCGAACCGGACGAACTGCGCCGCCTGGCGCCGGCCGCGCGAGTCGAGCAGTGGCCGGCGGTCGTCGACCAGGCGGCCATCGAGCAGCTCGACCCGATCGCTTGCACGGAAGCGCTTTCGTACAATTTTTTGGTGGCGGGGGGGAAGCATTCGCGGCCGTTCATCACGCTGGCGGTGTACGACGCGCTGAGCGGCGGCTCGGCGGCCGGTCCGGCCGGCGCGGAGCACGCGCCCCGACTGCCCGACGCCGTGAAGGCCGTCGCGCTGGCTACCGAGGCCTTCCACAAGGCCTCGCTGGTGCACGACGATGTGGAGGATGACGACGCCTTCCGCTACGGCTGCGCCACGCTGCACCGCCGGTTCGGAACGCCCACGGCCATCAACGTGGGCGATTACCTCATCGGGCTCGGCTACCGGCTGGTGGCCGGGCAGCGGGGGAATCTGCCGGCCGAGGTGGTGGCCGACCTGGTGGCCCAGTTCGCCTCGGCGCACACGCGGCTGTGTGAGGGGCAGGGGGCCGAGTTGCTTTGGCGCGACGCGCGCGACAAGGCGCTCCGGCCGCTCGACGCCCTGCGCATCTACGCCCTGAAGACGGCGCCCGCCTTCGAGGCGGCCCTGCTGGCCGGCGCCCGGCTGGCCGGTCCGATCGACACCCTCCGCGAGCCCGCCTCGCGCTACAGCCGCCACCTCGGCGTAGCCTACCAGATTGTTAACGACCTGGCCGATTGGACCTCCGAGGAGGGCAATAAGGTCGAACGCGCCACCGACCTGCTGGCCGGCCGGCCAACGGTCCTGTGGGCGCTGGCTAGGGAACGACTCGACGAGGTCCGACGCCGCGACCTGCAGGCGATCGCCGCGGGAACTCCCGGCGGGGAGGGGGCCATCGAGCGGGCTGCCGAGTTGTACCGCGAAGCCGACGCCTTCGGCCGGGCGCAGGCGTTGTTGGAGAAGCACCACGCCCGGGCCATCGAAGCGGCCGCCGAGGTGGCCGACGAGCCGCTCCGCCGTCTGCTGCACTTTCTGGCCGACGCCATCGTCGACCGCCGCCCGCTGGGTAGCTATTAGTCCCTATGTCCACCGGGCCAGGTACCGTTCGACACGGAGCTTGCGGGCGGTGTTTTCAGAAGTCATGTAGCGAATCTTGCCGAAGATGGGGCGCTCGGGGCCCCAAGGGCGGTCGAAGCGGCCCAGCACCCAGCCGATGCCCGAGTACGAGTTCGGGTCCTCACCGTCGAGCGCGTACGTGTCGTTCAGTTCGATCATCATGTCCAGCGCGTCCTGCGGCGACGCGGTCCACTGCACGATCTTCTTGCCCCAGAGCATGCGCAGGTAGTTGTGCAGCCGGCCTTCCCGGGCCAGTTGGTGCTGGGCGGCGTTCCATAGCGGGTCGTGCGTGCGTCCGGCCGCCAACGCGTCGAGCCCGTAGGTGTATGCCCGGCGGTCGGCCGCGTGGTCGGCGAGGGTTTCGCGGGCCCAGCGTGGCAGCGACTCGTACCGGTCGAAGTCGTCGCGCCGGGCGCACAGGTTGAAGCCCAATTCGCGCCAGGTGACCAGTTGATCGAGGAACGCTTCGGCCGGCTCGCTCAACCCCCACCAGCCTTCGCGGTTGCCCGTGGCCTTCTCGCCAAGCCGGTTGGGCGACCATCCTTTCCGGCGGGCCAGGTCGTGGAACACCTCGTGGGCCGAAACATGGCCGAAGTGCAGGTAGGGCGACAGGCCGCTCGCGGCGTCGTCATCGGGATGGTTGCGCAGCTCGCCGTAACGCTCCAAACGTTGGGTGAGGAAGCCGCGCCACTGCTTGCGGGCAGCCGTTTCGCCGCCGCCGATGGCCGACGGCGCCACGCCGTGGTCGATCGGCAAGCGGGCCAGGCCCGCGCCGGTGCCGGAAAGCAGCCCGGCGGGCGCGGGGGGAAACCGCCGTGTCACCTCGCGCGGCAGCCGGCCGGGCGCCGGGAGCTGCACGCGGCCGAACGGATCGGCCTTCGGCGCGGCCGGCAGGTGGTCGGGCAGCGACCGCTGGAGGAAGCGGCGGAAGTCGA
>PWXP01000665.1 GCA_003561895.1 Planctomycetaceae bacterium
CTGGTACAACCGGCACGTGGCGCAACTGTATGGCGAAATGGACGCTTACGACCAGGATGGGATCTTCCTGGGAGACGGCTCCTACTTGTTCGTGCCGGACAACAAGAATTACGAGGGTTCCTTGCGGCTGTTCTTCGATGAGCACAACCACCCGGTCAGCAAGGAACGGGAAAAGAAAAAGACTTCTACGCCGACGGGCACGAGACCGATTGGCTGCTGATACTGTTCGCCGCGGGCGGGGATCCGACGGATGCCGGTTAGTGCCCTTGCCAGTTCGCCCGGCGTATGCTTTGCTATAGAGACTCGTTCCACCTCCGGCACTTGGGAGAATTGACTCGATGCAAGCAATCGCGCTACTGCTCGCCGCGGCCTGGGGGGGCCGGCGGCCCGCCGGCTGAGGCGAGCACCTTTCCGGTCACCGAAACGTTCGACGGCCGCCCGTTCGAGTACCGCATGGAACTGGCCGCCCGGCGACCCGGCTACCGGGTGTACCGGCTGCGGTATCCCTCGCCGGTCGAAACGCCGTTCGAGGCCAACAACGTCGTTCCGGCGGAATATTACCTGCCCGACGGCATCGGGCCGGACGATCCGCAGCGCCCGGCGGTCATCTGCCTGCATATCCTCGGGGGGCAGTTTGAGCTGGTGCGGCTTGTCGGCAGTTCGCTGGCCGCCCGCCCCGAGATGGATCCGCAGCGGATCGGGGTTACAGGCATCGAGCCGCCCGCCGCGCCGCCCGCGACAACACCGTGTTCTACGGCGAACTGCCGCCGGACCGCGCCCCGGAAGACCCCCGAAAGTTTGTTGCGGAAGAGAACGTCTTGAAGCTGCGAACGGCAGGTGGCCTGTTGGCGGTGCTTGGCTTCTCGCCGGAACTGTCGCTACTGCTGCGCGACGTGATGGAGCGGGCCCGCACGGTCGAAGAGGGGCTCGACATCCTCCGCGAAACACCCCGCACCTGCGAATACTACTACGTGCTGAGCGACAAGTCACGGGCGATGGCCTACGCGCATTTCGACCTCAAGGCGCTCGTGGCGTATTACCAGCAAGTCGCACCGCAGCGCGAGGGCGCCGACTAGCCTGCGGAACCATGCATTGATCGGCGCTGCTTGGCCGTCGGGGCTGATTGCCCACGCGCCGCCGCCATGGCGAAGCTGCGATACCCCGACACCCACTCAAACGCGCCGACCATCCGCACGCCCTCGACCGGACCATGCCGATATATCCCGCCTTGCCCCCTTGAGGAACTCCTCGGCACCAACAACATCGGCCTGAGCGATCCGACCGGAGGCATTTGTCGGGTTGTAACCGTTCACGGGGCGGCGCGGGCTGTTTTCTCTGCTCGATGCGAAGGGGACAGTCCCATTTTCGCGGCGGAAACGGTGGATCATTGGGCGAAAACGCCCTTTGTGCCGCGAAAATTGGGACAGTCCCCCTGTGAACGGTTACGTCGGGTTAAAGTCTGTGGGGTCAACGCATCCACCGGAGCGCCAAGTACAATCCCGCGATCAGGCCCAGGACGGCCAGGACGATCCAGGCCAGTCGCTTGGGGCTAAGCCACTGCTCGGGTGGAATCTTTGAGAGCGTTCTTACTTCTGCGCGGCACTCCTCGATACCCGTCAGGGCCTCGCGCACAGGGGCGGTCAGGTCAGCCGGTCCTGTCCGTTCGTAATCGATGAGCCAGGCGGTGCGCGCGATTTCCCGCAAGATCGCCTTTCGGCGGTCGGCCAGATAGAGCGACCTGGCCGTAGCGGCCAGCCAGCGCGTCGCCCGCTTCAGCACGGAGACCCGCGCGACCGGTTGGCCCGCGGCGGCCGGCGTTTCGTCGGAATCTTCCGTGGGTGTTTCTGCCGATTCCGTTGCGGGAGGCGTCCTTACGGCTTGGAGCGCGGCCAGGCGCTGGTTCACCTCCTCCAGGCGGGCATAGAACTTGGGCATCCGGTCGCGGTACCGGCCGTCGCGTACGATGTCCTGCCCCAAGGCCGCATGCGCGCGGGGAAGAACAAACCGGCGAAGCCAGAACTGCCGGGCCACGACTCCGAAGTACCGGGCAGCGCCCCGTACAAAGAAATTGAACGGCGGCCCGGGTATTATGGCGTCACCGCGGCGAACGGCCAGGTCGGTCCGTAGCTTCTCATCGTAGGCTTTCTTCTTCTCCGCGTTGAGCAGGCAAAGGCGCGCGGCGGACAGTTCGTTGAGCAGGCGCTGAGACAACTCGGAATGCTTGCCTGCCTGATAGTTCCGGATGTGGGCCATCTGCCGGTCGGCAGCAGTCTCGATCACGTCGGGGTCGTTTTCGAACAGATTGATCCCCAGCAGCCGGTAGTGGTTGGGAGGCTGCTCCCATTTCGGAATGCCGAGCCACTTGTAGTAGGGGTCAAACACGCGGATCGTCCTGCCGGGGTGTGCTTGCCGAGAGGCGCTCAACGGACTCGCGGGGCATCAGGAAAACGCCAAACTCGCCGCCGTCCTGCGGGCGGCAACACATCGGCTAGCATAGCACAAACCGCCGGCGCCGACTATTCGACCCGATTTGCCGTTTCGTCCGCACACACGCGGGCAAGCCGCCCGAACAGGTCTTCGAGTTGGAGGGGTTTCGACAGCACGCCGGCGGCGCCGTGCCGGGCGGTGCGCCGGAGGTCTTGTGTGCGGGGAAAGTGCATCAGGGCCAGCACGGGGGCGGGCCGAACCTGGGCGGCAAAGGTGGCCAGTTCGGCTAGGTGGTCGGGGCCCGCGTCGGCCAGGTCGAACAGGCCCGCCGCCACGCCCTCGATGCGCGGGGGGTGGCTCGGATCGAGCCGCACGGTGGCGTAACCCTGGCCCCGGCACGCGTCGGAGAGCCACTCGACCACCTCGAACGAACCGCCGCCCACGGCAATCAGCCCGACGCCGGCCAGCAACAGGTTGTCCGACTCGACCAGCAGCCGCTCCTCCTCAGTGGCCGTGGGCGGCAGCGACCAGGCGGCCGGGCGGCCGCGGCGGATGCGGTCCAGTTCGGCGGCGCAGCGGTCGGACCACTGGTGCCAGTACACGCGCACCGCGGCCGGCCAGGGTGCGCCGCTGCGCATCTCGCCCTCGCACCAGCTTCCCAGCAGCCCCACCCCCCGCGCCAGCGGCGCCCGGTGCCGCAACCGGTCGACCGCCTGCGCGGCCACCTCGCCCGGGTACGATTGCATTACCACGATCAGGTCGGCGGCCAGTTGGCCGGCCAGGAGCCGTTCGGCTTCGCTTGCATCGCCGGCGGCGGCAACCTGCCCGAGGCGGCTCAGGGTGGACGCCGCCTCGCGGAACTCGGACCGGCGCGCCGGGCCGACCAGGAGGATGGAAGGAGGCGAGGTCACGGCAGCGCCTGTTCGCTTTCCAAGATAAGGTGCCGGGCGGCCGCCGCGTCGGGGGCCTCGCGCAAGGCGTCAAGGAAGCCCGGCGCGGTCAGCACGCGGCTGAGCCGGGCCAGCACGCGCAGATGGCCGCGGTCCTCGGCCGAGCAGATCAGGAAGAAGACGTCGGTCAGCGGTCCGCTTCCCCCGAAAGGGATGCCTGTCGTGGTGCAGCCCAGTGCGAGCGTGGGCTGCGCGAGGATCTTCGGCATGGGGCGGCGAGGGTGCAACAAAGCCACACCGTTGCCGAGCGTGGTCGGGTGGAGGTCCTCGCGTTTGCGGACGGCCTCGGCCATGGCCTGCGGGTCCCAAAGCCGGCCGGTGACTGCGGCCAGGTCGACCATGGCGCGTATCACCGAGTTTCTCGTGCGGGCATTCAGCGGGACGGCGACCGCCTCGGGCGGCAGCAGGTCGGCCAGCGACACCTCCGCAGACGAGCCGGCCGGTTCGGTCCGCTGGAGAACGTCTTCCACTTCGACCAGTTCGTCCTCGTCGCTCAGCCCGATCCGCTGCTCGAACCAGTGATGGATTTCGGGCCGGGTAAACCGCCACTGGCCGGCCACCTTCCGGCCGGGCAGCTTGCCGCGCTCGGCGAGCCGCTCCACCTGCTGCGGGGTCAGGTGGAGGTAGGCGGCCAGCGAAGGGGTGTCGAAGTCGTGTTGGTCCATCCCGGTATGGTCCCCCGCGGCGCCGCGTTTGTCCAGGGGTAACCGTGAACGGTTACAAGAAAAGTAACAGTCCGGGCGGCCTGTGAAGGGCCGGCACCGGACTGTCTCCCCCCCTGGGAAATCGCTTCAGGCTGTCGAGTTGCCGCTTGCGGGAGCGGCAATGCGGTCGGCGCATCTCGAGGATGGGCATCGCTGCCGGTCATTCGCCCCGACGGACCGAAATGCCCATCCTACTGCCCGGCAACTTTTCTTTCCGCCGCTTTTGGCTTGCCCGCCACACCGGGTGACGCGTTATGGTATCGGCAGGGTTCGCCGGCCGACTTTGGCAAAGCTTGCCGGTTTTGACGGCATTCCCCATTACCGGCCTTGCCTAAACTCCACCTTTTCCACTATTGTTCCGCACGAGCCGATCCGGCTCATAAACCGTAACGATTACGCCGATTTTGAGGATGGCGCCGCCCCGTCTGCGCGCGGCGGAGCCGATTTTTCCTCCTGCGAACCGAGGCCAACCGTGAACAACGCACCCCATCCGTTCCTATCCGTCTTCCGATCCCCTATTGTGTGGGGCATGCTGGCAGCCGCTGGCTTTTACGGGCTCATACACGGCGGGGTGATCGACCACCCCTTGCTCTATCGCTACTTCGCCAGCCACCCGGTGGAATACGTGGCGGCGGGGATGTTCTTCATTGGATTGGCCATGCTGGCGCTGCGGGGCATCGACGTAGTGGCCCAGTACCCGTTGCTCGGCCACAAGCTCCTTGGTATCCCCACCGAGGAGCGCGACGCTGTCCCGGCGGCCGGCCTGCTGCTCGACCGGCTCGACCGGGTTCCCGACGCCCACCGCCGCGACGCCCTGGTGCGGCGGCTGCGCGACGCACTGAAGCACGTCCGCGCCCGGGGGTCGGCCGACGCACTCGACGAGCAGCTTGCCCAACTGGCCGACGCCGAGGCCGACCGTACGCATCAAAGCTACGCCCTGTTCCGGGTGATCGTGTGGGCCATTCCGATCCTGGGGTTCCTGGGCACGGTGATCGGCATTACGCACGCGCTGGCCAACTTGGCGCCCGACCGGCTCGAAGACTCGCTGCCGTCGGTTATGGCCGGCCTCGGCGTGGCGTTCGACACCACGGCCCTGGCCCTGGCGCTGACGATTGTATTGATGTTCGCCCAGTTCCTCATCGGCCGGGCGGAGGATGTCTTGATGCGCCGCGTCGATGAGCAGGCCCGCGAAGAACTCGAGGGCCGCTTCGAGGCGGCCGCTTCCAGCCCCGGCGACTGGCTGCCGCTGATCCGGCCGATGACCGACGCCGTAATCGGCGTGACCGAGCGGCTGGTCGAGCGGCAGGCGGCCGTCTGGCGCACGTCGATCGACGCGGCGGCCGAGCGTTGGACCGGCATGGCCGAGGAGGCGGGCTGCCGCCTGCGCGAGGCGCTCGACGCCGCGCTGGTCGACGGGCTGAAGGCCCACGGACGCGAGCTGCGCGAGGCGCAGCAGGCGCTGGCCGAGCAGCAGCGGGGCCACTGGGAGCGGGTCGAGCAGGCCCAGGTCCAGGGCACGCACGCCATGGCGTCGCTGCAAGCGTCGCTGGCGCAGCAGGCGGAGGCCTTGGATCGGGCCGTGGCCGCCGTCGGCGAGGTGACCTCGCTCGAAAACGCCCTGAATCGGAACCTCGGCGCCCTGCGCGGGTCGCACAACTTCGAAAAGACCGTGCTCAGCCTGGCCGCGGCCATTCCACTGCTCGCCGCCCGGCTCGGGGAACCGCCCGAAGCGGGAGCGGTCGTGCAACTCGAGCCGGACACCCACGCCACGAAAGCGGCATGAAACGACCCCGCCACGCGCGACGCCGACCCCGGGCCGCCTCCTCGCCCGGCCTGTCGATGTTTCCCTTCCTGGCGGTGCTCATTTGCACCATCGGGTCGCTCGTCGTGCTGGTGGTGGTCATTTCCCGGCAGGCGCGGCTCCAAGCGACCCAGGCAGCGGCGGAAGCCGCCGCCGAGGTGCAGCACGACGCCGAGGCCGAGCGGGAAATGGCCGAGTGGCGGATCCAGCAACTGGAGCAGTCGCGCAGCAAGACCCTGGAACAAGTGGCCGAGCTGCGCAACACGTTGGGCCACCTGGAAGACCACGCGCGGACGCTGGAGGCCGAACTGCGGCAACTCGAGCGGGCCTGGGAAGCCCTGGAGCAGGACGCTGATTCTTCGCAGCAGGCGGCGCTCGAAGCCGAATTGGAGCAGGTCAAGGCCGACCTCCAAGCGGCCGAACGGGCCCTGGCCGAAGCCGAGCGGCGGGCCGCCGAACGCCCGTCGTCCTACACCGTCATCCCCTACCAAGGTCCGAACGAAACCCGCCGCCGGCCTATGTATATCGAATGCCGAGGCGACCGGATCATACTCCAGCCGGAAGAGATTGTCCTCCGCCCGGACGACTTTGAAGGCCCCGACGGGCCGGGAAACCCGCTGGCTGCCGCGTTGCGGGCCCAGCGGGAATATCTGCTCGCCTACGGCGGCCTCGAGCCGCGAGAGGCGGGCGATCCCTACCCGCTGTTGATCGTCCGCCCCGACGGGATCGGCGCGTATTACGCCGCGCGCGATGCGATGAAGTCGTGGGGTTCCGACTTCGGTTACGAGCTGGTTGAGAGCGACTGGCAGATCGAGTTCCCCAAGCCCGATCCGCAATTGGCCGAGGCGCTGCGCCAGTCGGTGGAGGCCGCGCGGGCACAGCAGGAGCAGCTTGCCGCGGCCGCGCCTCGACATTACGGATCGCAGCGCGGCCGGATCATGTATCGCGCGGCGCCCGGCGGCGGCATTGCCATGGACGGCCCGTCGCGGGTACCCGTGCGTCCCGCCCCGCAGTACGGACGTGCCGGGGGTACGTCGGCGGTCCGTCCCGGCCGCGCCGACGGCGCACCCGGCCAGGGTCTCGGATCGCCCGGCACTCCAACTGCGGAGCGGCAGGGCGAAGCCGGCGCCGAGCCGACCGGCGGCACGGCCGGACGCGACGGTCCGGCTGGGCCCGATTCACCCCGCCCCGCTACCACGCCCGAGGAAACCGGCGAGGCCGCCCCCGCCGCATCGGGCTTCGCCGCCGCGCGGAAACCGAGTGACCGCCCGGCGTCGGAGCGCGAAGGAACGCCTCCGAAACTGGGCGAGTGGCGCGATCCGGACAACCTCCGCCCCTTGGCCGACAAGAAGGGACGCGACTGGGCGCTGCGCGACGCCGGCGCGCAGGCCACTCCGATCACGCGCGCGGTCCGCATCGAGTGCCATCCCGACCGGCTGCTGTTGCCCTCGCGCGCCGGCGCCGGCCGCCGAACCGTTCGGCTGGAGACCAGCACCGCCGCCTCGGTCGACGAACTCGTGACCGCCGTCTGGGAGGTGATTGACGGCTGGGGAATCGCCGGGCGCGACTTGTACTGGAGCCCGGTACTTGAAGTGCGCGTCGCCCCCGGCGCCGAAACCCGATTTCGCGACCTCGAAGTACTGCTGGAGGGCAGCGGGTTCACCCTGGAACGCCATGAACCGTAACCGCCACGATACCGCCGACGCTCCCGGCCAGGATTCCTTCTTGGACATCCTGGCAAACATCACGGGCATTCTCATCATCCTGGTGATGGTCATGGGGGTGCGTGCCGGTCGGGCGCCGGTCGGCGTCGAGACGATCCCGGCCGAAGACCATGGCGAGCTTCGCCGGGTCCTGGCCGCCGAGGCATCGCTGCGCAATGAGGTGCTCGAGCTGGCTGCCGAAGGGAACCGGCTGGAGCAGGAAGCCCGTGCCAAGGGCCACCAGCGGCACCTGCTGACGGCGGCGAAAATCGAAATCGAGGAGGAGCTTGCCGCCCGCCGCGCCCGCCTCGACGCCGACCGCCAAGCGGCGTTCGACCTGCAGCGCAAGTTTGCCGAGGCCGAAGCGAACCTGGCGGCGCTGAATCGCCGGCGGGCCGCCACCGAGGCGGCCCGGCCCGAAACGGTCGTCATCGAAAACTATCCCACGCCTATCAGCCGCACCGTCCATGGCGATGAAGAGCACTTCGAGCTTCGCGACGGGGAGATAACCCGGGTGCCCATGAAAGAACTCATCGAACGACTCGAACGCGAGGTGGGCCGAAAGAGGGAGCGACTTCTCGAACGCGCGGAGTACACCGGCACGCTGGGACCCCTCGACGGCTTCCGCATGCGATACACGCTCCGGCGCCGCAACGTGGGGCACGAAACCGACTACGGCATGGCCCACGTCGGCACCGTGGTGCAGCTCGCGCGGGCCGAGTTCCTGCCGGTGGCCGGCTACCCCGGCGAACCGATCGACGCGGCACTCCGCCCGGATTCTGACTTCCGCAGGACGCTGGGCAAGCTGCGGCCGGGTCGAACGACGGTCACGCTGTGGACCTACCCGGGCGAGTTCGACGCCTTCCGCCGCCTTCGCAAGGAGCTGTACCACCTCGGCTTCTCCGTCGCCGGCCGCCCTCTCCCCGAGGGTGCCCCCATCAGCGGCTCGCCGGAGGGGACGCGATCGGCGGCGCAGTAGTGATTCCCCGCAGGTTGCAGTCGGGAGCGCGTTCGATCATAATACCGTTATGAACCAGCACCCCCCTCCCACCGATTTGTCGCGGCGGGCGCTGCTCGCCCGAGGCGGCACCTGCGTCGCCGCCGGCGTCCTGGCTCCGGTTGTCGCCATGGCCGAACGGCCGGGTCCGGAGTCCCATGCAGCGGCCGGCGCCGCGAAGCCGTTCCGCCTGTGCCTGAACACGGCCACCATCCGAGGGCAAAAGCTCCCGATTACCGAAGAGGTCGAAATCGCCGCCAAGGCCGGCTACGACGGCATCGAGCCGTGGATCGACGGAATCAACCGGTACGTCGAGGCGGGTGGCTCGCTGCCCGAACTGAAAAAACGAATCGCCGACCTGGGCATCCTCGTCGAAGGCGTGATCGGGTTCCCGAATTGGGGCGTCGACGACCCCGACAAACGGGCCGCGGGGCTCGAACAGATGCGCCGCGAAATGGAACTGGCCCGCGCCATCGGCTGCACCCGCATCGCCGCTCCGCCGGCCGGCCTGTGGGGCGTCGAAGGCGTCGACCTCCGCCGCCTGGCCGAGCGGTACGGGGCCGTGCTGGAACTGGGCGAGCAGACCGGCGTGTTGCCGCAGTTGGAAATCTGGGGCTCTTCGAAAACCCTCAGCACGCTGAGCGAGGCCATTTTCGTGGCCGTCGAAACGGGCCGCCCCGACGCCTGCCTCCTGTT
This sequence comes from Planctomycetaceae bacterium, assembly GCA_003561895.1. Taxonomy (GTDB): domain Bacteria; phylum Planctomycetota; class Planctomycetia; order Pirellulales; family Thermoguttaceae; genus PWXP01. The sequence goes on from PWXP01000665.1 coordinate 9,279, forward strand.
GGACGCCTACCATCTGTTCCGCGGCGGCAGCGGCTTCGCCACCCTGCGCCTACTCAACGGCGCGGCCATGCACGTGTTCCACCTCAACGACTACCCGGCCGAGCCCGACCGCGAGCAGATGACCGACGCGCACCGCCTGCTGCCCGGCGACGGCGTGGCCCCCCTGCCCGAAATGCTGCGCGACATGCACGCGGCCGGCTTCCGCGGCGCGCTGTCGCTGGAACTATTCAACCGCGCATTATGGGAAAAAGACCCGCTGGAAGTGGCAAAGCGGGGGCGCAAAAAGACCGAAGCCGCGATTGCGGCGGCCTTAGTGGGGTAATGCGCGGCTGATACCTTAGCCTGGATGCCCACGGACCCGCCTGGTGTCACGCTGACGAAAGCACGCCGATGGTGGCGCTGCACAAGCCGCAACTAAGCCCACCAATAATCCGGGCTGGGCGCCGGGTGGGACTGACTCCCACTGAAAGTCGCCGCAGTTCACGGATCACTGACAAATTCGGGCTAACGCTTTCGAGCCCTACAATCCGAAAAACCGATATATAGCACTTCCCTTGTGGCCTACGCACGTTGCACGCCACTATATATTGTACCCGACCTACCGGGTGCGCCCTCCATGTTGTGCTCAAATGGCGGCGTGCAATAGGCGTCGGCCACAAGGCGCGCCCTTTGTACAACTGCAAACTTGTGTACAACTGCAAACTTGTGTACAATAACGAGGGCTACCGCCCCAGGTAAATCACCGGCGGCTCGCCGTTGACCGCCAGGCGGGCGGGGGTGGGCAGGGAGATGGTAAACCGGGTGCCGTGGCCGGGAGCGCTGTCGACGGCGACGACGCCGCCGTGCGCCTCGATGATCTTCTTGGCGATGGGCAAGCCCAGCCCCGAACCGTTCCGCTTGGTCGAGTAGAACGCATCGAAGATCCGCGCCTGGGTCTCGGCGTCCATCCCGCACCCGTTGTCGATCAGGTCGAGCCCGACCCCCTCGGCCCGCGCGTACGTGCGCACGACGAGCTGCCCGCCGTCGGGCATGGCCTGTTCGGCGTTGAGCATCAGGTTTAGCAGGGCGCCGTGGAGGGCCTCGGCGTCGACCAGCACGGTGGGCAGGTCGGCGGCCAGGTATTCGCTCAGTTCGATTTGCGCCTCGGCTGCTTTCGGGCGGAAGAACTCGAGCACCTGGCGCACCGGCTCGTTCAGGTCGGTGGGTTCCAGTTCGAGCCGGCGCCCGCGGGCGAAATGCAAAAAGTCTTCCAGGATCTTTTCCAGCCGGGTGCATTCGCGGAGCACGGTCACCACCTTGCCCAGCGCCCGCCGGTCCCGGGGCGCGTCGCTGCCGCGGAAGTCCTCGGCCAGCAGGTCCATGTTCATCCGGATCGTGGACAGCGGGTTTTTGATTTCGTGGGCGAGGCCCCCGGCGAGGCGGGCGATCTCCGAATACTGGTCGACCAGCTTCTGGTGCGCTTCCGTCGGGACTGATTTGGGTGGTGCCACGGGACACTCGCGCAAAATGGCTCTTCCGTTTCCAGGAGCAAGGTATCTGCAGGCACCCCCAATTCCTTGGCACGTAACCTTTCACGGGCCGGCGGCCTATCGTTTCGGACGGCGTTCCCGCCGGCCGCCCCCGTTGCCTCCGTTGTCGGCCGCTTGGCCTTCCTCCGGTGTCTGGCCCAACTCCTGCATGGCCATCCTCCGGCTGAGTTTCACCCGGTCCTGGTCGTCGATGGCAATGACTTTCACGTCCAACTCGTCGCCCACCTTGCAGATGTCGGCCACGGCCGAGACGTAGCCGTCGGACAATTCGCTGATGTGGCACAGGCCGTCCTTGCCGGGCAGGATTTCGACGAAGCAACCGAAGTCCTTCACGCTCATCACGCGGCCCCGGTAAAGGCGTCCGACTTCGACCGAGGCGGTCATGGCCTCGATTCGCTCCAGCGCCGCCCTGGCCCCCTCGGCGTTGTTGCTCGCCACCGTGACGGTGCCGTCGTCCTCGACGTCGATCATGGCGCCGGTGGTCTCCTGGATGGCGCGGATCGTCTTCCCACCCGGCCCGATCAGCAGGCCGATTTTCTCGGGGTCGATCCGGGTGCGCAGCAGGCGCGGCGCCCAGGAGGAGATGTCGCCCCGGGGTCGGGCGATGGAACTGAGCATCGTGCGGAGGATGTCGATGCGGGCCTCGCGCGACTGCTCCAGCGTCGCCCGGAGAATGGCCTCGTCGATCCCGGCGATCTTCAGGTCCAACTGAATGCCGGTGATGCCGTTCTGCGTACCGGCGATTTTGAAGTCCATGTCGCCGTGATGGTCCTCGCTGCCGAGGATGTCGGTCAGCAGGACCCACTGGTCGGCCTCCTTGACCAGCCCGACCGAAATACCGGCCACGGGATTGCTGATCGGCACGCCGGCGGCCATGAGCCCCAGGGTGGCGCCGCACACGCTGGCCATGGAACTGGAGCCGTTGCTTTCTAGGATGTCGGAGATGATGCGAATGGTGTAGGGGAAGTCGTCCGGATCGGGGAGGACCGGCTTCACACTCCGCTCGGCCAGCGCGCCGTGGCCCATCTCGCGGCGGCCCGGCCCGCGGATCGGCCGCACTTCGCCCACCGAAAACGAGGGGAAGTAGTAGTGGAGCATGAACTTTTCCGAGTACTCTTCGATCAGCCCGTCCACGCGCTGCTCGTCGCGGCCGGTGCCCAGGGTGACGGTCACCAGCGCCTGCGTTTCGCCGCGCTGGAACAGGGCCGATCCGTGGACCCGCGGGAGCACGTCGACCTTGCATTCGAGGGACCGCAGCGCCTTGGCGTCGCGCCCGTCCGCCCGTTTCCCGGCAAGGATCATGTCGCGGATCACGCGCTGTTCGAGGTCGTGCCACACGCTACGGAAGCGTTCCGAACGGACCGCGTCAACGGCGTCGGGGTCGGGAATCAGTTCGGCCTCGGCCCGCTCCTTCACCGCCGCGCACGCCTCGGCGCGGTCCTGCTTCCCCTCGGTCTGGGTGGCCGCCAGCAGCGCGTCGTAGTACTGCTGTCGTACCCGTTCGAACAGGCCGTCGTCTTCGGGCGCCTCGTACTCAGCCTTCACCGCGCCGGCCTTCTCGGCTAGTTCGTCCTGCATCTCGCATAGGGCCGCCACATATTCGTGGGCCTTCATGACGGCCTCGGCCATCAGCTCCTCGGGCATTTCCCGCGCGAATCCCTCGATCATGAGAATCGACTCGCGGTTGCCGGAGACGATCAGGTCGAGGTCGCTCTGTTCGAGCTGCTCATGCGTGGGAAAGGGAACCCACTCCCCGCCGACGTAGCCCACGCGGACCGACCCGAGCGGGCCGAGGAACGGGATGGGCGAGACGCGCAGCGCGGCCGAGGCGCCCGTCATGGCCAGCACGTCGGGGTCGTGGTGCCGATCGAAGGCCATGACAAAGGCCTGCACCTGGACCTCATCGCGGAACCAATCGGGAAACATGGGGCGGATGGGCCGGTCCATCAACCGCGAGGTGAGGGTTTCTTTCAGCGTCGGGCGGCCCTCCCGCTTGAGGAACCCGCCGGGGAACTTCCCGGCCGCCGCCACGCGCTCGCGGTAATCGCACGTGAGCGGGAAGAAGTCGATGCCGGGCCGGCCCGGCCCCGTGGCCGACGCGACCAGCACCACCGTTTCCCCGTACTGAACCAGACAACTGCCGGCCGCTTGCTTGGCCAGCTCACCCGTTTCCATGGAGAGGGTGTGTGCTCCAATTTTTCGTTCAACTCGGACTTTCAATGCTTGCTCCCAACCTTGCTTGCGAGGCGGTGGCGCTTCGAGAACGGCAACCGAGACGGCGAGGCATTCGCCTTGCCCAGCACTCCTGCGGCAAACCTTCCTGCCACGGACCGGCCAAAGCAGCGCTGAACGGTCGCGAAGGGAGGCTAACGACTTCGAGGGCGAGAATCCGCGCTACTTGCGGATGTCCAAACGCCGAAGGATGTCGAGATACCGTTGCGGGTCCACCCGCTTCAGATAGTCCAACAAACGTCGCCGCCGACCGACCAGCATCAGCAGACCCCGCCGGCAGGCGAAATCCTTCTTGTGCGCGCGAAGATGCTCGGTCAGCCCACGAATCCGCGACGTGAGAATCGCGATCTGGACCTCGGGCGAACCGGTATCGGCATCGCCGCGCCGGTACTCTCCAATCAACTCTTGCTTCCGCTCTTTGGTAATGGTCATCTGCTACTGCGTCTGCTTGACCTCGAGGACCGTCGGCTTCCCGCCAAGCGCGAACCTCCCGGTAGTCCTACTCGATCTCCACCTACCTGGAACCTTGTGATACGTTTACGTCAATACGCTAAAAAGCTAAGTGTAGCATTTCGGCCAACCGATGGGAAGCCGGGGATGCCGAAAAAGCGAAAAATTGTGCCCTGGCTCGCCGTTGCACCCACTGGAGGGGTTTTCTCGTAAAAAAGGGGGTTTTAGGTAAGCTGGGAAGCTGCCGCGCCGTTCCGGTTCGCACTCCCGCATGCCGGGTGTTGGAGTTCACGCTTCAGCGTGCCCGGTATCGTAGCCGCTTCGTTCGCACGCTAAAGCGTGAACTCCAACAACGCCGGGCTTGCAGCTCAACCCCCCCGGCCGGCAACTCGGCCAGCAGGTCGTCGGAGTAATCCCAGGCCAGCAGGTCGTACACGCCCGTGCCCAAGGCGTACGACGGGTCGGTCGCGATACGGCCGGTAAGGCGGTAGTTGATGTAGTCCTTCGTGCCAATGATCTTGTCGGCGCGCTGGAACATCGCCGGTTCGTGGTCGCGGTATCACATCACCTTGAAGGCCGTGTAGTGCGCCGGCGGGAAGCCGTTGCCGGTTTGTTGGTATCACCGGGGCGGATCGGCTTTTTCGAAGAAGCGCGCCGCCTGGGCGGCGGCCCGCTTGTCGGACCAAATCAGCGCGGCGTCGCGCAGCACCCGGCCGCCGGCGTCCAGCGGCACACAGCCGAGACTGTGCCCGGAGATGGCCAGGCAGCGAACGCTTGCCGGGTCGGCGCGGCCGAGCACCTGCCGGGTACTGCCGACCACCGAATCCCACCACGCCTCGGGCTGCTGCTCGTGCCATCCGGCCTGCGGGTAGCGGGTTTCGTACGGCACAAACACACTGTTGAGGCAGCGGCCCGCCGCATCGTACAACGACACCTTGTTGCCGCCGGTTCCCAGGTCGTAGGCGAGGATGGTGTCGGGCATGATGGTCATTCCACCGGTTGAAGGGGACACGGCAAGCGTTCACGCGCCCGGCGGCGCAGGCGGTCTTCTCCGCTGCATCTTATCCAGGGGCATCCGCCGGGACCCCGCCCGCGGCAAAAACCGTCAGCAGCAACTCGGAGTCGTCGATCAGGCGGTACTCGGGACGGCGGCCGGAGAGGCGTTCGCTGTTTTCCATGATAATGCGAACGCCCTCGCCGCGCTTCTCCATGAACGTTCGCCTGGCGGTATCGAGCCACTCGTCCTCTTCGGGCACGGGGCAGCGGGCCAGCAGGCTGGTGAGCGTTTCGTTCCGGGCCGCCTGCCGGTACAGGATGCTTTCGACGGTCATGGTGTTCGGAATGCCGCCCGGCGAGTACAGTTCCACCCGGTCGGCGAAGAGCTTCAGCCGAATTTTCGCGTCGTAGACGGCGTAGTCGCGATGCGCCACGGCGTTGACCACCGCCTCGAACAGGGCCGTCAGGTCGTATTGCGGAATGTCCCTTCGCCCCATGTCCTTGATGGCGCCCACCTTCATGTTTCGCACGACGAACCGGCAGGCCTCGCACACCTGCGCGTCGAGCGGGCCGCCGATGTCGCGCGCGTCCAACTGGTAGGGGAGGCCGGGGCCGGGCCGGGAGGGCGACGTGCCGTGATACGCCACCGCCTGGATAAACGCGTTGGGCATCCACTCGCGCGGCTCCCGGCACGCCATCAGGATGCCCGACACCGACGGATGCGCGACGCCCTGGTCGTCCAGCGCGGCGATGCCCAGCTTGCAGAGGAAGTCCAACCCTTCATCTCGCGTGCGGGGGGTGCGAAACCGTTCGCATAGCGCCGGATCGAGCGCTTCGAGCGGTGCATGGACGACCGGCTGCTCGTCGAAGCGAATCATCCGCGTCTGGCTGCGCTGCTGGCCCAGCCGGATGATGTAATCGGTGCTCATTTTGCGCTTGCTGCTGCCGATGCGATGGAAATGCCCGTTGGGACTCTCATGCACAAACAGGGGTGTCGAACATGGGTGGTTCACTCCCCCGTTCGTAAGCGGACCTGTCCCCTTACCGGCCGAAGGGGACAGGTCCTCGAAAGCCGTCGTCCGGCATGTTACTCGGGCTTGAACTCGAGCACCTTTCCATCGAGCCCCAGCTTGGCCAGGACGAAGTACAGCACAAACCCGGCGATCAGGGCCGCCATGGGCGGGGAGGGAATTCCGACCTGGAGGAAGGACAGGGCGGCGACGTTCTCGCCGACCAGGTCCACCGCCCCGAGGACGAACCCGACGGCCCAGGAAATCCACCCGGCCAGGTTGAACCCGGCCCGCGGCCCGGCCCACTTGCGCCCGGCCAGCAAGTAGTCGGCCATCATGGCGCCGCAGATGGGGCCGAACGAGGCGCCGACCACGGTGAACACGTCGACCGCCTGTCCGGCGACGCCGCTAACGGCGAGTGCCATGGCCGCCAGGGTGCCGATGCCGACGGTGATCGTGGGGTTGACGTTCGGCATCATCTGCTTAAAGCTGTTCGCGGCGATAAACGCCGGGAAACAGGCCGGGGCGAAGGCCGCCACGGCCAACAACAGGAACATGACGTTGGCGGCGCCCGGGCCGACGATGGCGGGCATCAGGCGGACCGGGTTGAGTTCGCCCTCAAAATCTCCGCTGATCAGGCCGGCGCCGTACGCCCCGGCGACGATGAGCATGGCCAGGCCGCCGGCCAAGAAGGTGGCGCCGACGACGCCGACAAGGCCGCCCCACTGGACGTCATTCCCGTCGCGGTTGTTCATGCCGAAGTCGGCGCCCGCGGCGCCGGCGGTGGCGAAGAATCCCACCACGTAGGTCGACATGAACAGCAAGACGGCGAGGGGCCCGAGCGGGGCAGGCCCGTTCTCGGCAGCGCCCTGGGCCGCGTCTTCGGCCGCGCCGAACGTGGCCGGATCGAAGTTGCCCAAACCGCCCACGGTGCTGACAAACAGAATGAGCAAGATGGCCACGGGAATGAGCGGCATGAATGTGGCCACTTTGGCGACGTACTGAATACCGTTGATGCCCACAAAAACGGCCGCCAGGATAAAGACAATGGTCATGGGGCCATGGACCGGGTGGAACCTGGCAATGTCGGCCATTTCGAAGCCGAAGCAGAGGGCGATGACGTAACAGGAGAAGTACGCGTTCACCGCCAACCAGCCGAACTGCAACACGCCCATCAGGAAGCCGGGCATGAACCGCCCCCCGTCAACGCCATACGTCGAGGTTCCCACGACGGACAGGGGAAGGCCGGTCTTCATGCCCAGCAAGCCCGGAACCAGGTAGGTCAGGAAGTGGGAAAACAGGGCCGCGATCAGCAGCCCCAACAGCGCGATGCCCAAACCACTCGCCAGCGTTCCGCCGGGGGTCGGGCTTCCGGAAACCACGTCTTGCCAGAACACGAACCACAGCATGATCCCGGCGTAGGTTTGCGCCGTGCTCTTGTACCATGCCGTGCGGGCCGCTTGGGGCACCGGTTTGGCTGCCGCCACATAATCGGGTAGGGACGCCACAATCGCTCTCCTTGAGTTGAAGTAATGGGAACCACATCCGTTGCCAAGCGTAAACCACGGCAGTGCAGCGGGCAGGCTCCGCCGGCCGAGCCGGGCGAAGCTCGTTCCGCCGAAGCCATATCCACGCCGAGACGGAAGAGCCGATAATGTACCCTTTGCCGAAACCGCTTGCAAGCCCTCGGAGGGCCGAAAACTCGGAGGGCCGAAAACCGCGCAATCGTTCACCGTCCGGCCGGCGACCGGTCCATTTTTCGTGACCAGTCACGGGAGACGGTCCCCATTTTCGCGGTCGTAGAACGTATTCGTCGTGGATAGGGCCCTTTCCCCGCGAAATACCCCCCCTCGCGGCCATAGGGCGTCCACCCCGAGACCCGCCGGGGAGCGTACCTACGTGGCCATCGACGAGTTTCTCCCAACCTTCGGATTGTGCCCTACTTGACTCCCATGGCCGTTGCTGCTAGGCTGAGATCCTTCGTCATCACGGCATACTGAGGGATTTTTGTCATGAGTAAGCCGGAAGCTGACCTGCGCAGCGATGCGCGTCGCGTGCGCGACGAACAGATCGCTGCCGAACCGTGAATGCCGCCTCTTCCAGTACCGCCTAATGCTGTCGCTTCAACTGTGGAAAGCTACCTCCACCGCCAGCGTCCGATTGCCGTCGAAGGCGTCGTGGAACACGGCTTGGTGAGGCCCTCGACCCGGCCGTGAAGCTGCCGGAACATTCGCGGGTCATCATCGTGGCAGCGGAACCAGGCGAAACGGCCTGCTCATAGTTTTCATCACCATGTCCAACTCGACCGCTCCCTGTTCGAGTTGCTGGCAGGCTTCGGCCACCTCAATGGAGACAGCACAAGCCCCCCGAGGGGAGGCCGATAACCCCTCCAACCCCCACCTCCGGGCTCACCCGCGGCGGCACGCAGCGGCCCAGCGGCGGGAATGGACCACGTCGCGCCGGCTGGGCGGAATCTTCTCGATCAGCTCGGGCGTGGGCTCGCCTTCGCCGAACGTGTAGATCATCCCCTTCCGCGGCTGCCACGATTCCATCTTCGCCGCACCCTTGTCGGTGGGCACGTGGCAATGCTCCGGGATCATCTGCCCCGGCAGCAGGTAGATTTCATGGCCGAAGTAGTTGTAGTCCTGCCGGTTCAGCCAGAAGATACCGGCCATGCCCACCCGCGAGAAATCGCCCAGGTGGAAGTCCAGGATCCACATGTCCCGCTTGATCGTCTCGCTGACGGGATAGTGGAACCGCCCGAACATATCGTAGTAGGCGGCGCGGGCGTTGTCGATCTGGAAATTGCCTTCGGAATCGTAGAAATCGGCATTGGTGTAGGTCTTGACCTCGCTCGGGCCGGACTCGGCGGCCGAGGCGGGCGTGGACCACGGATTGGCCATCGCCGCGCCGGTGGCCGCGGCGCCGGCCAACATGGAACGGCGGGAAATGCGTTGGGAGTGCTCATGGTAGCAGTTACTCCTGGGGGGAAGGGCTGGTCGATAAATCATACGTCTCTCGTCGGGCAATTTCAATAGGTTCCGTCACTCGCTCAGATTGATTTCCCAGTCGTACAGCTTATCACCCGCTCGGATGGCCTCGCGATACCTCAACTCGATCTGCCGCCGCTGCTGGTACTTCACTTCGCGCCACAGGTCGATGCCGCTCAGCTCGAAGCCCTCCATCCCCACGTCGGGCCGCGCAGCTAGCGTCTCCTGCCCGGCGCGGATGATCGCCAGCGCCTCCCGGTAGGCCGGATCGTTGCCGTCGTCGAACCGCTGAAGCACGGGGCTCAACTCCGGGCGGTCGAACGTGACCAGCGGCCCCCGGTTCCGCCCGTGATTGAACTGGCGCGGCAAATCAAGCCCCGTAAGCTGCGCCAGCCGATTCAACTGGCCGCCGTCGATCGGAGCACGCCCGCCGGGGTTGGTGGGGTACGACGTCGAGTAGTCGGGATAGAACACCGCGTTCAGGTCGATCCAGGTGGCCACCCGCGCGAACTCGTCAGCGCTGAGTTTCACTGCCTCGTGCTCGTCGTGCTGGTTCCGCAGCACGCGCATCAAGGGGCTGGCGTGCGAGCCCCATGAATAAGCCGGCTGCACCTCAGCCGGCCCGCCGCCGACCACGCGAATGTACCGCTTCCGCCACAATTCGTTGTACGACGTGTTGAAGATCAGGTTCCGGTCGCCGGCCAGAAGCAGCTTCTCGCCCGCCGGCTCGCCGAAGTCGTGGCAGCTTGCGCAGTGGCGGTCGAACACCGGCTGTACCTCGGTCATGTAGCAGAACATTTCGGTCGAGCCCCGCCAGCCGTCCATCGGGGCCGGCGCGTTGCGCAGCGCCAGGGGCATGGCCCGGCCGGGCTCGGGCAGCGGCGCCGTGCGGCGGTCTTCGTGGCAGCCCACACAGCCGGTCGTCTCGCCCGACTGCACCACCGTGCCGCTGCGCATCGATTGCACCATCATGCCGTCCTCGTCGAGCAGTTGAAAGTAGACGAACTTGTCGGAGGGAACCGAGAAATGGGCCGACCCGTCCGACTCGACCGGCACGGTGCCCAGGATACGCTTGGTTTCGAAGCTGTGCCAATTTACGCCTGGATGCGTCTGGCCCTGGGCGTTCCACTGGCCGGGTACCCAGTACCGCTTCTCCGGCGATTCGACCACGCGCAGGTACTTGACGCTACCGCGGGCCACCCCTTCCATGTGCACGCCCTCGTACACGTCCTGCACGTACATCAGGCCTTCGGCGTTCTCGAAATCGCGTCGCGATGGAATCTCCACCGGCCGCTCGCTGGGGCCCAGCGGCACGGGATTGAAGCAGCCCGGCCCTTCTGTATGCAAGAGGATTTCATTGCCGAACGTGTCGATAAGGAAGATGCCCGTCCGGTTGTCGTCGCGCGTGCCGCCGCCGCCTTTGGTCAGCCGGGAAACCAGGAAGAAGGCGTTGCACAGCGGATGCGGGTCCTTGTACTTCGGCCGCACGCGCATGAAGTCGTCCCAGGCCCCGTTCGCGGTGCCGGGATCCTTCACCAGGTCCATGGCGCTTTCCGGCCATATCCGCACCACCGGCGCCCGGCCGTCCAGTCCCAACCGCCGGTCGATCATCGCCAGGGCGCCCCAGGAAAGGTCGTGGCAGGAGGAGAACACGCTCAGCGCTTTCTGCGTGCCGGGGATGATCCGCGCGTCGATCACCGCGCCGGGCGACGGCGTGTTGTTGCCCCAGTAAATCGCCTGGTTCGTGCCGTCGGGGGCCACCGTCCACAGCGCCTGGGCGTCGCCGAAATTGCGGTCGACATACTCCCAGCGGTCGTACAAAATGCGGCCGTCCGGCATCACGTCGGTGGGCCGCTCGAACAAGGTGCTCTTGGTAATCTGGTGGATGTTCGCGCCGTCGGCCTCCATGCGGTACAGGTTCGCGCTGATGTGCCGGTTGCACATCACGTACTTCGGCTCGCGCGTGGAGGCGAATACGATCGTGTCGTCGGGCAGGTACAGCGGATGGATGTCGTCGGCGTCGGGAAATTTCGTCAACTGCCGAAGGCCCGTGCCGTCGGCGTGGACCTCGTAAATGTGGAAAGTATCGTCGCGGTCCCGCCGCATGGAAAAGACGATCCGGTCGCCGTCCCAATGCACCCGCGGATCGCGAATGACCCCTTCGGGCGCTTCGAGCAGCGTCGCCACCTTGCCGCCGCCGGCCAGGTCGAGCACCTTCAGCGCCCCGCCCGGCCGGAAATGGCCCCGGTTGTGCTCGTGTTCGGCGTCGGGCGAGAAGTTGTGCGTGTTGTGGTGGTCGTAGGTGTACTGCTGCCGCACCACGAAAAGGATGGGCCGGCCGCTCACCAACGGGTTGGCCACCAGGGCCTCGCGGCGCAGGGCCTCGACCTGCTCCCGCAGCCGGCCGGCCTCGTCGCCGGTGGCCGTAACCAGGGCATCCTCCAGTCGTTCGAGCCGCGCCAGGTATTCGCCGCCCTTGGAATACCGCTCGCCGTAGGCGGCCGTGAGGTGCTCGATCGCCTGCCGCACGGGCCGGTGCAGGTGTTCGAACCGCGCCCGGGCGCGCCGGGCAACCCGCTCGCGGGTGGCCTCGGCGTCGATGCGCCCCTCGGCCCGGAAGTCGTCGAACGTGATGTGCCCCCAACTACCCGTGTGCCGGTCGACCAGCCGCAGGAACACCCTTTGGCCGATCCACGGTTTCACGTCCCATTCCACCCGGTGCATCGTCTGGCTGTTCTGGCCGCGGGCGTGCCGCCCCTCCTCGCCATCCTCGGTGCACAGGGCCACGTACGTGGTCGGGTGCGACCCGCCGCCGACGAGCATCGTGGCCTTCGGGCCGGTGAGCACGAAGACGGGCGATTCCACTGCGCCGGTCTGGTTGTCGTCGGGCTTGTCGCTGTCAACCCGTTCCAGCGTGGTCAGGTAGTAATCGCCCTGGTTCGTATAGGGCTCGGTGGTGCTGTGGAACTCGAACTCCCGGTCGCCCAGCAGCTTGCTGAACCCGCCCTCGACCACCTGCCAGCCTTGCAGGTCGGCGGTTTCGAAATCGAAGCGGACCTCGTTCGCGGCGGCCGTTGCACCGGCGAGCCATACAAACAATAGGGTAATGCAAACAACGACGCGCAACATCGAGCGTGGTCTAACCGAGCTTGGCCTAACGGTGTGTGACCCAACCGTGCGTTGCCCACAATTCCATTGGCCGAAGGCCTCCTGTTCGCCCGCTTGGCCGAAGGCCTGCCGTTCACCCAGCCCAGGGCAACGCCCTGGGGACCGGCCCGGCCATACGGAATGATCGGCCCAACGGGCCAACCGTTCTAATCCCATACATACCGCTCGTCGATTTCGATCTGGTACTTTGCACATATCGCGCGGAACTCCTCTTGGAAGGTCATTCGTTTATGATGGTCAGACTGGTTGTCGATGTATTCGATCACCTGCGGCACGTGCGGCTGGCTCACGGAGAACGCTCCGTAGCCGTTCTGCCAATGAAAGGCGCCGAGGTTCGCGGCGCGCTGTTTGACCCATTTCGACGTTTCCCGTTTTAATACTTCGATTAGCTTTGCAACGGTCACCGTGCGAGACAGGCCGCACAAAATATGCACGTGGTCGCTCGTGCCGCCAACCCGAGCCGGCGGACAACGGTTCTCCTTGGCGTGATGACCGAGCATGCGGAACATCTCTTCGCGGATCTCCCCATTCGCCAGGTAGTGTGTGTCCGAAAAAGCGTTTTGGGCTTGCAATTACGGGCGGAAGTGTAAAAATGCTCCTCGAAGAATGAAACGTGTTTGTGCCGAAGCGTGGGGCTATGCGTAAAACCCCACTCCGGCACATCCCAAACTTCGAGGAGCACAGATTATGCGAAAGGCTTTCGATCCCCAAC
>PWXP01000067.1 GCA_003561895.1 Planctomycetaceae bacterium
AAAGCCAGCCCAATCGGCGCGGATTTAGTCACTATAATGCCCCGGCTCAGAGGCCAACCACCTTAAAACCCGAAGAAAACCACCCTCAACCCCTCAAAACCCGCCGAAAACGGCCGGGGGGCTGCATGCCACCCGCGGAAGTTGGGTTAGCCGCCCCGCCGCCGTCGATACAGCAACAAGCCGAGGGCCGTCAGCAACAGCAACACGGCCGAGGACGGCTCGGGCACGACGGTGATCGTGCCGCCGCCGAAGAGGTACTCGTCGGCCACTTCCCCGTATAAGTATTCATCCCCGACTTCGTCGTAGATCGCGTGTACGATCCGTGGTCCATCGGCGGAGGGGGGTTCGCTGAGCGTAAGGGAGGTCTCGCCAAAGCCGATCACCTCGTAGTCGACCCGCGCGTAGAGCCACGCGCCGTCGTCGCCGACGGCCCCGTCGTAGTACGCGTCTTCTCCACTCAAACCAAGGTAGTTAACGTCAGCGGCATTCATCGCAAAGACTTGGTCGTCGAACACGTCACTGACATGGGTGGCCCCCCACCGCTTTATGGTGCTCGTAATTGTCGGGTTGAATATCTGGGCTCCGGTGAACTTGATCACCCCGGCGGTGTCGGAGTCCAGGGTCAGCGAAGACGTCACGTTTACCCCCTGGCGCCCGTAGACATCATCGTCCCATGGTGTGAACCAGATATAGATCGAACCAGTCCCAGTGTCCGCGAAATAATCTTGCGTCCGGTGAGGGCTTACGTTCGCGCCTTCGCCCACCGCGTTATCGGAAAGAAAGGAAGATGGTTCCCGTCGGGATGGGGTCAGCCTGAGCCGGCGCCGCATGCAACTGAAAATTATCCTCGATCGGATCGAGTATTTCAAGTCGTTCGTTTACGGAAGAGCGAAATGGGTGGAGGACGGCGACGGCCTGAGGATCGAGGTGCCGATCGAGCCCCGCAAGAATGGGCGCCCGATGTGCTCTGTGTGCAGGCAGGCTGCCCCAGGCTACGATCGTCTGCCGGAGCGGCGTTTCGAGTTCGTCCCGCTATTTTGAGCGGCATCAAGGCCGTCGGCGAAGTCCGTGCAAGCGAAGCCAAACGGCTGGAGCGCGACGGTTACGAGCCGGTGCTGAAGCATTCCCGTTGGTGCCTGCTGAAGCGGAAGGAAAACCTGACGGAAAGGCAGACGACCAAGCTGGCCGAGTTGCTTCAGTACAACTTGCAATCAGTGCGAAGTCGTCTGATGCGGGAGGACTTCCAGCGGTTTTGGGAATACAGCTACCCGGCCTGTGCGGCAAAGTTCCTCGACGAATGGTGTACGCGGACCATGCGTTCGAAGATCGAGCCGATGAAGAAGATCGCCAGGAGCCTGCGCCGGCATCGGGAACGGATTCTCAACTGGTTCCACGCGGAAGGGGCCATTTCATCCGGCATTGTGGAAGGTTTCAACAACAAAGCAAAACTGACCATGAGAAAAGCCTACGGCTTTCGGACTGCCGAAGCCCTCGAAATCGCTTTGTACCACCAACTCGGAGACCTCCCCGAGCCAGAATTCACCCACGAATTCTGGTGACGAGGCAAAAATGAATGGCTGCCAGTAGCAGCACCAGCAAGCCGGCAAAGGCCGGCACGAACCAGGCCGGGCGAACGCCGAGCAGCCGGGGGAGGGTCAGTTTGCCCCGCGCGCCCCAGCACTCGATCGTGCCGGCAATCCAGCCCGACGCCTCGGCGAACACGTACGAACCGGCCATCATTCCCAACAGGACGGCCAGGGCGTCGAAGTTGCCCTGGCCAAGCGCGACGGCGCCGGTCCCCGGGCAGTAGGCGGCCAGTCCGAAGCCGACGCCGAAGATCAGCCCGCCCAGCGCGGCGGCCCCGTATCGCGTGGGCTTAACGTGGAAGGCGACTAGGCCGGCGGCGTGCAAGGCCCAAATGCCCAGCATGCCCACGACCACGGCCGACATCATCACCTTCAGCACCGTGAAGTCTTCGAGCAGGAGCATGCCGATGAGGACCTCGTATTTGCCGACGCCCCCCTTTTGCAGCAGGAATCCGAAGACGATGCCGAAGAGCAGTCCGAGAGCCAGTTGCGCGGCGCGGCTTTGCGGGGGCCCGCCGCGGGCGGCCGGTTCGTGTTGTGGTTCGCGTGCCATGGGATCGACTTCTCCCGTTTCGTTGCAAAAGGTCTTTCAGGCGTGGAACAGCAGCATGGCCGTGGCAACGCCGCCGACGAAGAACCCGATCAGGGCAATCCAGGAGCCGACCGACAGTTGCAGGGCCCCGCTGATGCCGTGGCCGCTGGTGCAGCCGCCCGCCATCCGGGCGCCGAACGCCATCAGGGCGCCCCCGAGGAAGCCGACGACCAGCCGGAGGGCGACGCTCTCGCCAAAACGCTCGACCCAAAAGGGCGGCAACCACCGGCCGGTGACCTCGCCGCCGGTCCAGGCGGCCAGGAACCCGCCTATCAGTATGCCCGTCACCAGCATCACTTGCCAATCGACCGCGGGTGTGGTCTTGGTGTAGAAGTGCAGCGAATCAGTGTGCCGCCGGGCGATGAGGCGGCCGGCCATGCCGGCCAGCCGGGCATAGGCCGTCGAGGCGCCCAGGGGCTTGTCGCTGAAGTAGAACGTGAGCATGCTCAGCACGCCGATCAGCGCGCCGACGAGGTACGGCGACCAGGCCGGCCCCGTCGTGCCTGGGTCGACCGGTTCGGCTTGGGCGAGGGCCTGCGACGGCGCCGTGGCGACCCCCACCAGAATAGCGTACCCGAACACCGTGCGTTGCGACATGACCGACTCCTTGATGGCTGAGGGCGAAATGGCCCGTGCGCTTGCCTTCTCCGCATCTGGAACTCGTCTTTGGACCGTGTGCCGGCGCCTACTCGGCCGAGCCGGCTTCGTCGACGACCGCCTGGCATGCCAGGCTCCTGCACGCGGCCATGGACCCGAGGCAGTCTTCGACCGGCTCGATGCCGCTTCGCCTTAGCAGCGACGCGGCGATCATCGCCCGCTGGCCGCTGTTGCAGTACGTGGTGACCGGGCGTCCGCGCGGGATCTGGTCGAGCTTTGCGGGCAGGTCGCCCACGTAAATGTGCTCCGCGCCGCGCAGGTGACCGGACTCAAACTCTTCCTTGCTGCGCACGTCGAGCAGCATGAATCCGTCGCCCTCGTTGATTCGCTTCTCCACTTCTTCGATGTGAACGGCCGGGACCTTGTCGTAGCGCCGCCCGCTCGTTTCCCAGGCATGGAGTCCCCCCGCCAGAAACGCGCCGACGTTATCGTAGCCGATGCGGGCGAGTCCTTCGACGGCCCCGGCCACGTCGCGGTAGTCGTCCACCACCAGACCCAGGGGGCTATCGTAGTCGAGAAACATGCCGGCGAACGCCGGCAGCATGGCCAGCGGCAGCGAATAGCTCTCCGGCACGTGGGCGCCCGCGTAGGCCTCGGGAGTGCGAACGTCGACGGCGATCATGCCGCCGTCGATCGCCCGGGCAAACTCGTCGGCCGAAAGGGGCTTCGGGCGCGGCAGTTCATCGAGCGGCGGCGCTCCCTCCAGGTTGTACTTCTCCATCTGCTTGAAGTACGGGGGTTGGAAATGCTCTTCGGCTGTTTTGTACGCAATGAAAGCTTCCCGATCCCTTTTTTGGAGCACCGGATTGTGCTTGCGCTCGTAGCCGAGCGTCGAGAAGTTCCGGTCGGCCATGCCGGAGCCGCATACCGAGCCGGCCCCGTGCGCCGGCCACAGCAGCACGTGATCGCCCAACGGCAACAGCTTCCCGAAAATACTGTCGTAGAGCATTCCGGCGACCTCCCGGGCACGATCCGGGAAGAAGTCGGTCCGGCCCACGTCGCCGATGAAGAGGGCATCGCCGGTGAACACGCCCAGCGGGTCGTCGCTGAACGCCAGGTCGCGATAGACGATCGAGATGCTCTCCATCGTATGGCCGGGCGTATGCAGGATGGAAAGCTTCACCTGGCCGAGTTGGAACTCGTCGCCCTCGTCCACCGCGTTGCCGTAGCGGAAGTCGAGTTGGCTGCCGTGATGGATCTCGGCGCCCGTGCGCCGGGCCAATTCCAGCGAGCCGATGACGTAGTCTTCGTTGCGATGTGTCTCGAAGACGTGCGTAATTCTCGCACCTTCACGATGGGCCGCCTCCAAGTACACTTCCACGTCGCGACGCGGGTCAATCACGGCGGCCTGTCCATCGTCGCCGACGACATACGAAAGGTGGGCGAGGCCGGGAGTATAAAATGTTTGCATGAACATCGGTGGTGCTCCTGGGGACAAAAGTGGGAGACGCGGAATAGGCTTCCAGCCTGTCGTTTCCGCCGACTTACCTGGAAGCCTATCCCACGCAATTCGGTATTTTATTGTTTCGCACTGCCTTTATGCTTCACGGGCGGCCTCCAGGGCGGCGCCGACTTGCTCTGCCGCGCCGGGCTCGCCCGCCGGGCTGCGGGCCTGGAATTCGCCCCGCAACGCCTTCAGCGCGTACCGCTCCTGGTCGATTTCGCACGCCGTGCGAAAACCGAGCCGGCGCAGCAACTCGACCGGCGGGCACCAGCCTTGCAGGGCCTGTTGGGCCAGAAACGCGGTGGCCAGCCCGGCCAGCAGCAGCCATCGCTTCTTCCCGAACAGGCCCAAAGCGACCGAACCGGTCGCCAGACCGGCGGCGTTCAACTCCAGGGCCCGGTCGAGGTCCCATTCTTCATCCAACTCGTGCAGCCGGCGATCGATTTGCTCGGCCGAACATTCGCTGTAGTACGTGATGTTGCAGCGGATCTGCTCTTGGATCCTCCGGTCGATCTGCTCGGAAGTGGGCATGCAAACACACCCGCGTAGGTCGGAACTCATGGCGGAAATCTCCTTCTTGCGTCAGGTTGGAAGTTCTTCCAAGTCGTGCTCGGCGGCGGGCTCCTCCGGCTCGACGGGCTCGACGGGTTCGACGGGTTCGACGGGTTCGGCGGGTTCGGCGGGCAAGAATCGCTCATCGGCCGAGCGCGGCCAGGCTTGCTGGGGAAATCCCTCCATTTCGCCGAGCGCTTCCTGGTCGACGTCCGCCTCGAGCCTCAGGTGTTCGACCGGCTGGTGCTCGGCGGGGCGGATAGGCGTGAGCGATTCCCACGGAATGGCGAACCACTCTTCGCCAATGCCCAGCAGACCGCCAAAGGCGAGAACGCCGTACAGGATCTCGCCCGTGCCCTCCCTGAAGACAATCTCGTTCAGATGGCCGAGAACCTCCTCTTCCGTCCGGTCGTAGATCGACAGGCCGATCAAATCGCTCGCCTGGTGCACCTCCCGCTCGCCGCGTTCCTCGATGGGTTCCGCTTCGTACAACTCGTCGAGCGTCTTCGCCCATTCGGGGTCGGCCAGCAGGTTCCACTCATCCTCTTCCAGCGCCGGGGCCTGCTCGAGAAGTTCTTGGCTGATGTCGACCTCCGCCACCCACTGCGGCTGCACCGCCGGATCGACCGCCCGGCGATACACATCGATCACTTCCACCGGCACCGGATGCGGGGTGGCGCCGATTCCGAGAACCCCGCCGGCGGCGACCACCGCGTGACTGATCCGGCCGTGCTCGCCGCAGACGGCCAACTCGCTGATGGTGCCAAGATTGTCGGCATCGGGGTTGATAACCGGCAGGTCGATCGTCGGTGAGGTCCGGAGGATGTGCATTTCCTCCTGCTCTTGCTCCCGGGCGGAGGTGGAAGCGGCGGTTGCCACTGCCAGCACGGTACACGCGATACTGAGTTTCCAGAACATCTCTGCCTCCTTTGGTAGGTTGATGTGCCGCCCCCCGCTGCCACGCAGCGTCAGGCAAGGCTTTCCAAAGTTACGATCCGCCCGAACGCACACCGTTGCAGACGGCGGCCACGCCGGCGCGCCTGGGACCATGGCCGTTGTTCGTAAGGGTATGCAAACGGCGCGCCGCAACCGCGGTAAGCCGCGGCTTGAGCGTGGACCTGGGGAGCCGTGCCGGGAAAACCGCCCGATCCGCTGCTCCTTGCCGATTCGAACCGCTTGCTGCTGTGCCGGCACTGAGACAATCGCACTGAGACAATCTGCCGCAGTCGCACGCCGCTGTTGGACAAAATGTCGCGTGCGCGGCTCGTGGAAGCGGTGGATTCCTTGGCGGGCGCCCCGGCTCACGAGGCCGGTTGTTTGCCGCGAGGCCTGCCCCCCCGCCGGTTCTGATCAACAACCACGTTGATCTCGGACCCGACCAGAAGCACCAGTCCGGCCACGTACAGCCACAACATCAGGACGATCACCGCGCCGATGGCCCCGTAAGTGGCCTCGTAATCAGCAAAGTGTTCGATGTAGAGGCGGAACGCAAGCGACGCCAACAGCAGAATGACGGCGGCGAAGAGCGAGCCGGGGGTGACCCACCGGAACGGTTGCTCGGCGTTGGGCGCCAGGTAGTAGATCAGCGCGAAGCCCAGCAGCAGCGCCGCGAGGATGATCCCCCATCGTACGATCGCAAAGGCGGCGAGTAGGATGGGGTTTTGACCCGCGAATTGGGCAATCCAATCCTGCACGAATCCTCCCAGGATCACCAACGCGAAGACGCCGATTACCAGCGCGCCGAACAGCAGGGTCAGGAGGATGGCCGTCGCCCGGGCCTTGAGAAAAGACCGGGCCTCTTTTACGTTGTAGGTGACGTTCAACTGCTGCATCACGGCGTACATGCCCGTCGAGGCGGCCCA
>PWXP01000525.1 GCA_003561895.1 Planctomycetaceae bacterium
AGGGCGGGCATGCCCGCCCTTTCCCGCCTGCACCCCCTTGACTTTCCATTTCCTCCCGGCTAGGCTTGACCTCTGTGGGAAGAATCAATTTTCCTATCCCTCAATGCGGAGGCGGCTTTCGCCCACTGCATTCCATTAACCTTGCTACTTGTTGCTCAATCAATTACTCGAAATAGCCCCGACCCGTAGGTGATTCCCGTTATGGACGCATACGAGAAGATCGAAGACCGCATGGCTAAGAAATACGGGGTGGAAAGAGCGGAGCAACGAAAATCGACCGGTGATTTCGCGCTTTCTGATGATCACGCCGTGAACGTCAAGAGCAACAATGTGGCAAAAAAGAACTATTCTCCGAACATGATCTCGATCAAGAAGATGCATGAGTGGGTATTCGAGCAGAAGAAGCATCTCAGCTTCATATTTGTTGACTATGAGGATGACGGCGGCGACTTAAAGATACTCAACGAAACCGCCCTCATACCGATTGAGCAGATCAGTTGGGAGTGCCTGACAATAGAAGCTCAGGGGTACGGTGTCATCCAGAAGCATCGTGATCTAGTTATTATCGAGGGTCAGACGAAGCGGGAGTTCTACAAGGGGTTTCTGAAGGCATATGACAAGTACAGGCAGAAGGAGAAGAAGAAACACGAAAAGTTCTCTCAGAGGTTTATCAAGGATCCAGATACGATTGACTGGTGACGTTGCATGAGCCCACTACCTACCAGCAGCAAGAAGGAATACGGCGACTTCCAGACGCCACAGAAGCTGGCGAACGGAGTTGTGTCGCTTGTCGATACGCTCTACGGCACTCCAGAGATTGTAATCGAGCCAACGGCTGGGCTGGGGGCGTTTCTCCGGGCATCGGCAGAGCAGTGGAAAGATCGCGCCCAGTATCGAGGATACGAAATCAATCGGACATACATTGATCGCGCTCGCAGACACTTGCGTGACTTTGGCGTCCAGATTCTCCGACGAGATTTCTTTGGCGAAGACTGGGTTTGCAACCTGGCTCAGCCCGGTAAGCCCCGAGTTCTTGTGATCGGGAACCCCCCGTGGGTTACCAATTCCGACTTAGGGGTATTGGGGAGCGTGAACCTCCCCAAAAAGTCGAACCTCGTGGGATTGCGCGGCTTGGATGCTCTCACAGGCAAGTCTAATTTCGACATCGCAGAGTGGATGCTTGTCCGATTGATGGAGGCCCTGCCATCCGACGGTGCCATAGCCATGTTGTGCAAGACCATGACGGCCAGAAAGGTTTTGCGGCACTTCTGGAAAAAGGACGGAGGACGGGAAGATTCCAGCATATTTCTCATAGATGCGAAGGCCGAGTTCGGCGTTGCAGTCGACGCCTGTTTGTTCTTCGCAAGAGGAAAACGCACACGAGAATGTGTCGCACGGGTGTATTCTGACATCGACATCACATCAGAATCGACACGATTCGGATTTATCGATGGAAGTCTGGTTTCCAATATAGATGCTTACCAGGCGCACAAGAACCTGGATCGAGGTTCTACTACATACACTTGGCGATCCGGCATTAAGCATGACGCCGCCAAGGTCATGGAGTTTACTCGCTGTGGCGACAAGCTAATCAACGGATTCGGAGAGACGGTGGATGTCGAGGACGAGTACGTATTTCCGCTCTTGAAATCATCTGATCTCGGCAATGGGCGAATCGCGATCCGAAAATCGGTATTGATAACGCAGCGACACATCGGCGACGAAACCAAGGAACTCGAACATAGAGCCCCGAAAACATGGCAATACCTCTTGAATCACGCACGTATCTTGGATAAGAGAAAGAGTTCCATATATGCGACTCGACCTCGATTCTCTTTGTTTGGAATTGGCCCTTACTCGTTTGCTCCGTGGAAGGTGGCACTTTCGGGACTGTACAAGAGAATCAAATTCACAGTGGTCCCGCCGTGCAAGGGACAACCGGTGATGGTGGACGACACCTGCTACTTCATTCCGTGTCAGAACGAGAAGGAGGCGACACTCCTGTTCGACCTCGTCTCGTCGGCTGCGGCCAAGGAGTTCTTGGGTTCTTTGGTTTTTTTCGATTCAAAACGCCCAATTACCATCGACGTACTTCGCAAACTCTCGTTTGTGGAGCTAGCCCGTGACTGTGGGAGGGCAGACGAATTCGAGGAGTTCGCCCGACCAGAATCGGGAGGCGGCATGGACACCCAGATGTTGCTGCCGATGAAGCCATAAAGACGTTTAACTCGAACTGCCGGCGTTGGACCGGCTGGAACTGAACATGCTCGTGCCGCAATGGGAGTTGCTCGACGCGCAGTTGAAAACCGTGGAAGCGAGGATCGCCGTCGGCATGTGGCAGTTGTCCTTCATGGTCCAGCAGTTTCCCGAGGGATCGGCGGAGCGCATCGGCGCGATCATGGGCGGCATATTCACCGGCGGGTTCCGCGTGGCGTTGCTCGGCCTCTACGCGGCCGCCTTGGTCGTGTTCACCATGTGGTCCGCGTCGGCGGCCGGCGCGCGAGGCTGCGAGTTGCGCTAGGCCGTAATGCCCTTGGTCAGCGTCATGAACGCTGTTTCCAGGTTGATCTCGTCTTCCCGGAAAAGCTGCAAGCGGTAGCCGGCGTCGATCAGCAGGGTGGGCAACTCGGTGTAATCGGTCACGTGCTCGGCCAGGGTCACGTTGATGGTCTCCTCGCGGACGTCGACCATCTCGACCAGGGGGTTGGCTTCGAGCAGCTTGGCGGCCCCGTCGGTCCCGTCGGCCACCCGCACGTTCAACAGCGTGCGGTCGCGCACCCGCCGCATCACCTCCGACACTTCGGCGCTGAGCAGCAATTCGCCCCGCTCGATAATGCCCACCTTGTTGCAGATGTCGGCCAGCTCGGGCAGGATGTGGCTGGACACCATGATGGTCTTGCCCAAGTTGCGCAACTGCTTGAGCAGCCCGCGAATTTCGATCCGCGCCCGGGGGTCCAACCCGCTGGCCGGCTCGTCGAGGATGAGCACTTGCGGGTCGTGCAGCAGGACGCGGGCGAGGCCGAGGCGCTGGGTCATGCCGCGGGAGAGGCTGGTGACGAAGGCGTCGCGCTTGTATCCGAGTTCGACCAGGTCGAGCACTTCCTCGCATACTTTCCGCCGCTTCCGGCCGCGGATGCGGTAGGCGGCGGCGAAGAACTCGAGGTACTCGATCACCTTCATGTCGTCGTACACGCCGAAGAAGTCGGGCATGAAACCGATCAGGCGGCGGATTTCCTTCGGGTGGGTGTAGATGGAGTGCCCGCACACGTAGGCCTCGCCCCAGGTGGGCTGCAACAGCGTGGCCAGGATGCGCATGGTGGTGGTCTTGCCGGAGCCGTTGGGCCCGATGTACCCGAACAGGTCGCCCTCCTCCAACTCGAGGGAGAGGTTGTGGAGGGCGTGCAGTTCGCCGTAGGCTTTTGTCAGGTCTTGCGTTCGAATCATGTCGGGGAAAAGGTCCCGGTTATGGGCCGGCCTCGCCGCCCTCGCCTTCGACAGGGAGTACGAACCGGTAGATGCTTGCGGTGTGGTCGTCGGGGCCGGCGATCGGCTCGCCGCCGCGCAGGACCTCGGCGGCGCGGCGGGCCCGGCCTTCGTGTTCGATGCGGCCGACCAGGATCGCCCGATCCGTTTTCAGCAGGCTGCTCAGGTCGACGAACGGCTGGTAGGCGTTCGACAGGTCGGTGTACCGCGAGCCGCCGGCGGCCTCGTGGAACAGCATCATACCGAGGACATAGTCGGGATCGACGCTGCCGCGGTCGTAGGGGGTGGTGCGTTGCCGCAGCGTCTTCTCTTCCTGCACGTACCTCCGCCCGGTGAGCACGGTCCTCAGCTCGCTGCGCGGCGCGTGGGCGGTAAGCAGGAACGTTTCGCCCGGGGCCAGTTCGCCCAGCCGGTAGGCCCAACCGCGGTAGACGAGCAGGCAATCGGTCAGGGGCACGTCGAGCAGGTTCCGGATGGTGCCCGCCGGAGCGTCGTCGACCTCGGTCAGAGCGGCCGCCAGGGTTTCCGGGGCGGTGGCCTGCCATCGGGCGGTGAAGCTCTTGGTCGACCAGGCCTGAATGGGCACATCGCGCATGGCGCTGAGTTCCGGCGTGAAGGCGTAGGCGTCGGTCCAAAGCGGCGGCCCCTGCGCCCGCGGGTTCATGCCCCCCAGCGCCCGGCCCGGCAGGCCCAGCCAGCCCAAGAGGCTCTCGTGGCCGTCGGAGGCGGCGGCCCCGGCGAGGTCGAACGGCGGCCGGGGGGCCAAGGCCAGGTCGAAAGCATCCACCCTGGGGCTGAACAGGTTGAACCACGCCGTGCCCCGCACCCGCCCGGTGGCCACGTCCACGTCGACCACCTCGGCCTGGTTCATCCGAAGCTCGTCGCCCTTCAGCCAATGAGCTGCGACGTACGCCGCCAGGCTGACGGCCAGCACCGCGGCGGGGAAGGTGATCCAGGTCAGTTCCATACGCCGCAGGACGCGCTTCAGGAAGAAGTAGTCGCCGGGACCGATCAGTGCGATGTACACCACAATTGCCGCGGCTACCAGCCCGAACGGCACTACGCGCACGCCGCGGAATTGGTCGAGCGCCCCGCGAAGCTGCCCGCTCAGGTCGTCGTATCCGTAACGCATGACCGAGAAATCCTGATCCGTATCATCGCGCGGTGTCGCCGGCAGGTCGAGCAGGTTCGCCATCAAACGGGGCCGGTCCTTCCACCGGCTCAGCGGCGGCTGGTCGAGGTCGGCGGCTAGGAAGACGACCTGCCCGAAACCCCGCGCCGTGCGCACCACCAGCGGCAGGTCGGCCTCGCGGGCTTCGACGACGCCCTGCACGTCTTCCAAGCGGGGGACGGGGAGCGGTTCGGGTTGCTGTGGGTCGGCGGCGGGCGCCGTCCCGCCCGCGTAGCTCTCCAACGCCGCCAGGCGCCGCAGGGAAACCATCTCGGCGAGGTTGCCGGGGGCGAAGCGGGCAAGCGGCGCGTCCGGGGCCAGCACCTCCTCGCCGGAGCGGCCCACGCACAACACCAGGCGGCCCCCAAGCCGCACCCAGCGATCGAGCGCTTCGACGCGCTCGTCGGTCGGGGTGAGTTCATCCCACAACTCGGGGCGGCTGGTCGAAAGCACCACGGCCTCGACTCCTTCGTAACCGTACCACCGGTCGGGCAATTGGCTGAAATCGGGCACGTTTGCGATCACGTCCTCGCGCGCCGGACCGGCACGACGCAACCCGACCGAGTCTTCAACCTCCGCCTGCCCGACCGACACGATCAGCGGCTGCAAGGCGGGCATCGCCGGCAGGAACCGCAGCGGGCCGCCCTCGACGCCCGCTTCGAACTCGCGGCGGGCGGCCACCCGCCCCTCGACCACAAACTCCGCCGTCAGCGTGCTGCTGGTCCGCCCGAAGCGGACGTAAAGCCGCTGCGCGGCGGTGCGGCCGGCCGGCACGACGCTGGGCTCGTCCGGCGGGCTGACCACGCGGCTGGGAACGCCGTCGCCGTCGGGCACCGTCAGGCGGACCTGTCCCGCCTGCCGCGCGGCCCCGCCCCGCAGCGTCACCACCACCGGGGTCCACACGCCTGCCTTGTAGCGGCCGGCGAACCCGACGCGGAGGCCGACGAACTCGGGCTGGTCGGCGGCTGCGGCCTCCGGACGCCGGATGCCGTCGCCGGCGCGGGCTATTGCCGCTCCGAAAAGCGGACGCTCCTCCTCGCCGGACGCGCCTACGGCGACGGCCGACAGCATGAGCATCAACAGACAACCAAAGAGGCGCGTCATGGTTTCCCCGCATCGGGACACTCGCAGGCCAACCGGCCGCACCCCGGGCAGCCCGACCCGTACTTCGCGGCCACGGCCGCGCTGAGGTTGACGCCCGCCACGTTTGCGATCGTCACCAGCCAGGCCAGTACGTCGGCAAACTCCTCGGCCTGCTGCTCGGGCGTGCCTTCACGCAGCGCTGCGGCCAACTCGCCCACCTCTTCGATCAGCCACATGAAAGTGCCGTCGATGCCGCGGGCGGCGTCTTTCTCCAGGTACATGCGTCGGATGAGCGTCTGAAAATCGGCCAGGGTAATCGGCAGGTCGGATTCCGGCTCCGGCCGGTTCGGCGTTGACGATGGAGTTGACGATGGAGTTGACGATGGAGGAGTATCTGGCAAATCGGTCTCTCTGCAATCTGCTGCGGGCCGGGCCGCGGGGCCCCCGCCCGCCATCGGCCGAAACGGGAACGATTTCCTACGCCGGGGAGGCACGCCGAACAGGGCCCTGCCCCCCCTTTTGCGGCATCAATGGGCCGGAGCAGGGCGCGACGGGCGCTGCGTGCCGAGACGGCGTGGTGGGTGTTCTGCCCCAAGCGAGTCCGTCGCCTCTTGCTCCGCCCCCATGCCGGCGCTTTGAACCCCTGGTACGAATAGCCGGGGGAAACGGTTCATTCACCACCTATTCAGTATACAACACGGGAGCACCCTTCGGCAACCACCCGAGTGGCGAGCGAGGCAATTCGTTCCGATGGCTTTGATCGGTGAAGGGACAAAAGGGACGGAAGGGCCCCAAAGTCCCCAAAGAGGGGGCTTGGGCCGAGTGGGAGCTGCGGTATACTCGCCGCGTGCCGTTATTGCGCTTTTGTAGGATGGACATTCTTGTCCGTCTTCGCTTTGACGGGCTAAAGCCCATCCTACGGAAAGCGCAGTTTTAGGCCGCGGCGAGTATAACG
>PWXP01000282.1 GCA_003561895.1 Planctomycetaceae bacterium
ACCTGTGGGCGATTGTGGAGTTGGAAATGGCGGAATGAACTGAACCGTCCAGGAAGGGAGGACGACCATGCCCGGCATCTTCCCCCCTGCATCCTGTTCCCCCCTGCATCCCCTTGACTTACATGCTGATCTCAGCTAGTCTCACGTGTGGGTGGAATTCCATCCGGAACCTTTGCTCCCGTTTGCAGGCTTGGTGGTGTAAACTGAAGTCAACACGTTCCGGTTTTGTGGTGTCAGCGCATTCGATTCAGGCAGGCTCGCATGATTCACCAATTGGACATTGACAGTTTTCGCGGGTTTTCGGCACTGAGCATCCGCGAGTTGGGGCAGGTGAATCTTCTCGTTGGCAGGAACAATTGCGGGAAGACATCGGTCCTGGAAGCGATCCACATGCTGGTCGCGACCGGCGACCCGAGTTCGATTTGGCATATCGCAACTCGGCGCGGAGAATATGTGTCGAGCGAGCGCCAACCGAAAGCCCGCGGCCCCGAAATCGACATTTCCCAACTGTTCCACGGCCATGAACTTCGACCAGACAGTAGGTTCGTGATCGCCGATGACTCGGAGCGGAAGGTGGAAGCAACGATCGAATCAGCCGAAGAGCCATCCCCCTCGCCTGAGCCCTATTTTTCTGGTGAAGAATGGGTAGACGCCGAGGAAGAGTTCGAGGGACCGGCCGAGTTCCGTCTGACGTGGTCTCGGCAGGGTGAGGGGGAGGTATGGTGGGAAGCGCCGCTCACGCCTCGTGGCGGCATCCATCGCGGCCGCACCACCACACACTGGGACGAGCTTCGAGGCAAGTGGTCGGGCGATCACGACTGGCAGCCGGTTCGGGTCATTACGACGGCCGGGCTAACCCCACGAGAGGTTACCGTGTTGTTCGAGGACGTGGTATTGACGCCCGACGAACAAAAGGCGGTCGAGGCAATTCAGACCATCGATCCTGGCATCGAGCGAATCGCCCCAAAGTCTTCTGAGTCAGGGCGCGGCGGTATGTTCGCGAAGCGTGCCGGCATCGACCGGCCGGTGCCCATTGGGACCATGGGAGAGGGCATCTGGCGAATGCTCGGCTTGGCGTTGGCGTTGGCAAAGTCTGCGGGAGGCGTGCTGCTGGTCGACGAAATCGACACGGGCTTGCACTATACCGTGATGGACAAGATGTGGACGCTGGTGACTGAAACGGCTCGCCGTTTGAACGTTCAGGTTTTCGCGACTTCGCACAGCCGGGATTGTTTCGACAGCCTCGCCATCGTTTCGCCGTCTGCTGCAGAGCAAGGGATTGACGTCAGCGTCCAACGTCTCGAACAGGGCGCCTCCGAAGCGGTGTCATTCACGAAAGACGAAATCTCCATGGCGGCTGAACGCGCGGTGGAGGTCCGCTGAAAATGATCCGTGCATTCCCTGTCCGGTACAAGCTGCTGGTTGAAGGCGACAGCATCGCGACAAAGCGAGCATGCACACGTTGCTGGCGTGGCAGGACCCTCCGGGCCGACAACTCCATCAAGCGATTGTCGAACGGATATTGAAGCCCCAATCGCCGGAAAGCGAAGTGTTTGTCAGGTGGTTTCGTTCACTGTTTATTTGTGATCGGGAAGTGAAGTAGGGATTGCACTCCCTCTCTGGGGGCAATGCGTTTGCCCGAAGCTCGTGAATCATCCCGGCTAGCCCGGATCGAGCGGCGTCATTCCGCGAGCACTGCCCGGGCGTGCCGGGCGAGGTGGCCGCGGAGGTCGGTTGTGTAGGCTTCGAGCGTTGCCTTGCCGAGGCCCTCGTGGTCGCCCAGCCGGTACAGCGCCCGCGCCAGCAGCAGCTCGCGGAGCGACTCGCGCCGCGTGTGGACGGCGTTGAGGTACCGGGCATACTCGGCGTCGTGGGCCTTGGCCGCGTCGAGCGTGTCGTGAACGTGGCCGGCCATGCCGGGCTTGCGGAGCACTTCCGCCAGGGCGGGCGCCGCGACGGGGTCGCCCAGCCGTTCCAGGGCCACGGCCACCGCGCGATGGTGCGAAAAAACCGCGTCGGCGTCCAGCATGGACGCTTTTTCGAGGATCGCCGGCACCGCTTCCCGAGCGCCGGTTTTGCCCAGGGCGATAATGGCCTTGTCCAGCGGGCTCATCGCGTCGCCCGACTGGCCCATGCCCATGTAGTTCCACCCTTGGTCCCACTGTTCCGCGGCCCCAACCTTGTCGAGCAGCGGCTCGGCGCCGGTTGCGTCGCCAAAGAGCAAGGCCAGCATCAGGGCGTAGGCGTATCGCCGGTCGCCCTCGCTCGATCGGTATGCCTCGCGCAGCAGCGGCAGCGATTCTTCGCGATGAAGGTGTACGATCGCCGCGGCGCGATAGCTTTCCGTCGCCTCGCGGACGGCCGCCGCCACCTCCTCGGCCGGGACGGGCAGCGAGTCGTCCTGTTCGAGAACGTCCTTGGGCAAGTACCCCAGTTCGACCAGCCTCCGCTGCACGGCCCGAATGTCGATCCCGCGCAGCGGCGCCCTTTCCCGGGCGGCCGTGGCGGCGGCCAACCCGGCGGCATAGCCCTGGTTCTGAATGCACGGCTGCATGCGCACCAGGGGCACGGCGTCGCGGTGGACGCTGATGCCCAGCCCGGTCGCCAGCAGCCCCTCGATTCCTTTCGGCAGCAGGCAACGGAAGGGGATGTTTACGCGGAATCGGGCGCCGCTCATAGGCTGCGTTTCCAGCATGAGGTATGGATCGATCGAATACCCGTGCGAGTCGTAGTTGGTCAGTGCCTGGCTGATCGTATCGGGATAGGTGCGGCCGATCGTCTGGTCGAGGATGGTCATGTAGAAATCGCCGATGATCCGCCGGCGCTCGCGCGTATCGATCAGTTGGCCCTGGTCGAACGCTTCGGGGTATTTCTGCTTCGAGTAGACGAACACGTGCCAGACGTCGACCATGTCGGTCTCGTCGACGATGGTGAAGTCGGAATTGGTGTAGGCGGCGCCGAGCCGGCGCGGGGGCAGCCCCGTGCCCTGCATGCCGAACTCGCCCGCGGCGGTGTAGTCGGTCTCGGCGCCGGCGGCCGCGGCGATGTCGGCGTTGCCGGTCGAGTCGATGACCACGTCGGCCAAAACGACGCCGCGGCCTTGGGGCGTCGCCACCACGGCGCCGACCACGCGGTCGCCGTCGACCACCGCGCCGCAGCCGATCGTGCCGAACCAGACGTCGGCCCCGTCGTCCAACAGCGTCTGCCGCCACCACTGGGCCCGCTGCTCCGGCCGCCAGCTCCTGCCGCCCGGTACGGTGGCGGTGAAACCGCTGCGATTCCCATGGTGATACCGGCTGATGTAACCGGCCGTGCCCACGCCGCCGAGCATGTGCAGGTACTCGACCACCAGCACCTTGGCGCCCTCTCGCGCCGCGCCGATGCCCGCCGGCGCGCCGCCGGTCCCGCCGCCAATCACCACCACGTCGTAACGGCCGAGTACGGGTAGGTTGCGGGCTTCCTGCGGAATGGTGGGCAGCGCCTGGGTGGGCCGCACACCGTAGAGGAACTCGCGCACGTCGCCCCCGGCCGTCGCCGCCGCCTCGTCGCCCGGCAGATGGACGCCCGACAGGGCCCCCAGCCCCTTAGCCTCGTGGGCCGCGGCGGCGCCAATGCGGGCGCCCAGGTCGATCAACTCCAGCGGCCTCAGCAGCCGCTCGGCCCGCGCACGGCTGACGTCGGCCGTGCCGCCGAGTACGTACACCCGCTCCACCCCTTCCGGGCGGAAGGCGCCCAGCGGCAGCGCGTCGACCGGCACGTCGCCGGCCTCGACCGACTTCCGGCCGTGCATCGCGTCCGGGGGCACCTGGAACAGCCGGTCGGCGGTGACGCGCTGGTCGGGGTGGTAGGTGAGCGTTCGGGCCGCCTGGTCGGCCGCGGCGAACGAGCCGAAGCTGCCGTCGGGCATCGGAAGTTCCAGCGTGTACTCGATCACGTTGAAGCGGCGCGCTGCGCCCTGAAGCACGGGGCCGCGCCGGTTGCCCCACCGGACCGCGTACCCCCGCAACGGCGATTCGCCAATGCAGATCTCGCACCAGCCGGGAAAGCCGCACACGCAAGGATAAGCCAGGAACCCCGGTTCAATGAGCCGAACCGAACCGTCGTCCACGTCCACCGGCTCCCCACCAATCACCACCCGCCGGAATGTCTGCACGCCGGCCGGGTACGGGCGGAAGCGGGCGCCGGCCAGCCGGGCCACGGTGCCGCGGTCGGTCGCGTCGATGATCGTCTTCGCCAGCACCGCCTGGCGGCCGGCCCGGTTGGCCATCACAATGCCCGCCGGGGCGCCGCCGGCATCGCGCAGCACGTCGGTCGGGTAGCAGCTAAACAGGAACTCGACGCCCGCGTCGAGCAGGGCCTTCTCCAGCGTCTTCTTCACGTGCAGCGGGCGGGGCGGCTGCACCGGCGCGTCGGGC
The DNA here is from genome assembly GCA_003561895.1 of Planctomycetaceae bacterium. GTDB lineage: Bacteria > Planctomycetota > Planctomycetia > Pirellulales > Thermoguttaceae > PWXP01. The sequence continues at coordinate 4,416 of PWXP01000282.1, forward strand.
TGCTCGTCAGCGGCCCCGAACACTTGAATTTCGCCCAAGAGAATTCGGTCGTACTGCTGCGGCTTCTTCAGGTCGAACCGGACGTAGCGTGCCCGCGCCCCGACCGGCGCGGTCAGAATATAGAAATCCTGTCCGGCGCCCGGCTGTCCCTCCAAGTCGGCAACCTGCTTCCACGATTGCTGGTCGTCGCTGATCGACACGGCCAGGCGTTCGACGTTGAAGCCGCTGCCGGCGTCGGTGGTCTCGTCGCGCCGGTACACGACCACGCGCGCCTCGTCGATGTCCTGCGCCTTGCCCAGGTCGGCCTCGAGGGTGACGCTGCCGTTGTATTGGACGCTTTGGCGCGCGGCATTGCCCCAGGCGCCGTTGGTCAGCCGGCCGGGCGGATCGGTGTCGTGGTGCGGCGCGCCGGTGGGGAGGCTCGCCGTGTAGGTCAACCCCAGCGGCTGCCGGCCGAGTTCGGGCCGTGCGGGGTCGTCGAAAATCGCCTTCGCCAGCGGCGCCTCGGGTCGCTCGCCTTCCTCAAGCCACAGCCGTAGCGTGGCCGTCATATCGTCGCCCAAATAGGGAGGCGGCGCGGCCAGAAATACGCTCGCACCCGCTTCGGCCGCCGCCACCGCCGCCGAGACGGCGCCCGTGCCACCGCCCACGACCACGACGTCGACATCGTACGCCAGGGGCAACTCCCGCGCCGATTCGCGGACGGTGTTTCCTTCCGCCGCCGGCACGCCGGTGGTTGCGAGGGTCAAGACCGCAACGAGGGCGGCGAGTGTGTGCATTCGAAGTGTCGGTTTCATGGGTTCCTGCTCCTGTGTTAAGGGGGGTAGCGGTAGCGGTAGGGTGGGACGAGTCGTGCGAGTCCCACCATCACCTCTTTATTCCATTATTCCGTGGGCGAACCGCACGACTCATACCACTCTACATTCTACATTCTGGTGGGACTCGCACCACTCGTCCCACCCTACATTCTCGCACTACATTCTCGCCCTACATTCTCGCACTACATTCTCGCACTACATTCTCGCCCTACATTCTCGCCCTACATTCTCGCCCTACATTCTCGCACCACTCGTCCCTACGCAAATAATCCAGGCTACCCAATGATAGTCCACGGCGTTTTGCGTTTCAAGGTTCGGCGAGCACCGCCCGGGCGTGGCGGGCGAACAGGCCGCGGAGGTCGGCCGCGTACTCGCGGAGGATCGTCTCGCCCAGGCCTTCGCGGTTGCCGCAACGATAGAGGGCGCGGGCGAGCACAATTTCCCGCAAGGCGCCCTTCCGCCGGCGGCGGTCGCGGGCCCGGTACAGCGGTTCCAGCGCGGTCATGGCGTGGCCGCGCATTGCGGGCTTCTGAAGCAGCCGCGCCAAGGGTTCGCCTGCGGCCGGATCGCCGATCCGCTCCAGCGCCAAGGCGCAGGCGCGGTGGTGGGAAAGCGTTATATCGGCGTCGAGCTTTTCGAGCATGCGAAGGATGGCCGGAACGGCCCGCCGGTCGCCCGTGTGGCCGAGGGCCAGTACCAGGGCGTCGATAGGGGTAGGCAAGTGGGCGTATTCGGCCATCCGGCCTTGCAGGATTTTCGCGTCCCACTCGTCAATCGCGTCGAGTGCGGCAATCAGTTCGGGCACCACCTCGCCATGTCCCCAGAACCCGAGCAGCTTGGCATAGGTCTGACGAGCTTCACCCTGCGCCTTCCGATACGCAGCCACCACCCGCGGCTCGGCCGTTTCCCGGTGGCTGAGCACAACGGCCAGCGCCCGCGATGCCGTAAGGCGGTCGGGATCGACCAGCCCCTCGACGGCCGCCGCCACCTCGGCTTCGGCCAGCGGGAAGTTGTCGTCGTGTTCGAGCACTTCGGCGGGCAGATTGCCCACTTCGACCAGGTGCTCTTGCAGCGCGCGGATGTCGAGCCCGCGGGTGGAAACACCCCGGCGGGCGATCATCGCCGCGGCCGCGCCGGCGGCGTACCCCTGGTTCTGCATGTCGCGCTGCATGCGGACCATCGCCGAGGCGTCGCGCTCCATGCTCATACCCAGCCCGATCACAAGCAGGCCGTCGAGCCCTCGCGGCAGCAGGCACCGGTAGGGCGTAAAGCACGCGCCGCCTGGCGCCGGATGGTTGGCCTTCAGCGACTGCGCGTCATGAGGCATCAGCGCGAAGAACGGCTGACTGGGGTAGCCGTGGCTGTCGTAGTTGCTGGCCGAATGAACGATGGTATCGGGATAGGTGCGGCCGGCGATCTGGTCGAGGTACCGCAGCACGTGGTCGCCCACAA
>PWXP01000135.1 GCA_003561895.1 Planctomycetaceae bacterium
CCGGTTTGCATCCCGACCAGAACGTACCATGGGGCGGCCACCACGGCCACCGCAACCAGTGCGGTCAACGGTCGGAGGCGGTAGACGGCCCGGGCAACGTTTGCCGGCGCGAAGCAGCGTGCAACAAACCGGGTTAGGTGAACGAAGGGCCTTACGAGTTTGTGGCCTTCGGGCACCGCGCGAAAGCCGCCGCGACTTGCTCCCTCGATTTGCAGCAACAGGGTCCAGGCGATCACCGGCAGGCCGATTCCGACCGGGCCCTTGGCCAGCACAGCGACTCCCAGCACCGCGTAGGCGGCCGCCATCAGGGGCCAGGACAGCGGCCGGGCATCGTCGGCCGGCTGCCGCATCAGCGCCAGGAAGAACAGGAGCATCGCCGCTACGGTGAGGAAGACCAGGGCCGAGTCGACCGTTGCGGCGCGGGCCGAGACGGTGAACAGGAGGTTGGCGGCCATGGCCAAGCCCGCCCATAGACCCACCGTGGCATTGAACATGCGCCGCCCCAAGTAGTAGGTGAGTAGGGCGGTGCCGACCCCCAGAATGGCGGAAGGCAACCGGGCGGCGAACTCGTTGACGCCCAACAGGCGATACCCCCCGATCATCAGCCAGTACATCAGCGGCGGCTTGTCGGGAAACAGATCGCCATTGTAGGTCGGCACGACCCAGTCGCCGCGAGCATACATTTCGCGGGCGCAGGTGGCGTGCAGGGTCTCGTCTTCATCCCAGAGGCGCGCGGCCCCCAGGTTCGTGAAGAAGACCGCCCCGCCGGCCAGGGCAATCCAGATCAGGTGAACGTAGAGTCGACGCATCGAACCAGGTCTCCCCGGGCTTTCGCTGGAGGGTACGGAATCGGGCCGGCGCGCAGCCGAGGCTCCCGGCGCGGCGCGCGGCGATGCAGCCGCGGGAGTTTAGAAAGACCGCCCCGATACGGCAACACCAGTTTGGGCGAACGGCCGCTAATGGTTAGTGGTAGGATGGACATTCCTGTCCGTCGTGGAAAAGGCAGGAGACGGACAGGAATGTCCATCCTGCAGACGTGTCTTAGGCGACGCACGACAATGAAGTACCGAATTGCGTGGGATAGGCTTCCAGCCTGTCGGCGGAAAAGACAGGCTGGAAGCCTATCCCACGTCTCCAACTCCCGGTAGGTTATTGTCGTGCAGCGGTTAGCGCTGCCAGACGAGCCCGAGACCGCTCACTTGGGGGCCGGCGAGGGGGATCAGGGTCCACCGATCGGCGTCGTAGTCGGGGGCATGGACGGAGCGGGTGGCCAGATAGGCCATGTACCAGCCGAGGATGGCCTGCGAGAGGTAGTGGGCGTCGTCGTTCACCCGCGACCAAGCCGTACCTGCCGACCCCACCAGAAGCAGCGTCTGCGCCGTCCGGTTGCCAGTCATGTGGGTGGCGGTGATGAAGGGCACGGCGCCCATGAAGGCGTGGCCGCTGACGGAGTTCCAGTCGTCGAACGGCTTCCACCGCGAATTGTAGGGGTGTTCGCCCGGCCGCGAAGCCCCCAGCAGGAACTGCATGAAGAGCATGGGAGGAGCGCCGACGAGGTACGCGCGGGTGGTGCGATCGCCGAACTCGCCGGCGGCGTCGAACACCGGCTGATCCTCCAGCGCCTTCCCCGCCAGGCTAAGCCCGGCCATCGCAGGGACGAAGATCACCCCCTCCCCGAACACCTTCCAGAATGCGGCTGCGCGGTCGGTGTCGGGATTGCGCACGTCGTCCTGCCACCAGTCCTGGACATTTTGATCGAGTGACGTGTTCGCAAGCGGGGCCGCCATGGTTACCCCCAGGGCCAAGTCGCGCAGGGTGTAAGCCGAGTAGTAACGGCGGTGGTCGCTCCGGGCCTTTCGGGCGGTTTCCCGAAGCCAGCGGCGGAGGTGCGGCCCGGCCTCAACCCTGCCATCGAGCGCCTGCGGGCTGAGCGGGTCGTCGAAACGGAGATTGTTGGGGGAGAAGGCCGGGTCGGGCGCCGCTGAGGCGGCAGTTCCGGCCGGCGGCAACCACCCCACGTGGGGGGCATGAGGGCCGTTACTGAACGGCGCGCGGTCTACCGGAGGCAGGCTGCCCATCGACTCGATCGCGTTTCCCCAAGACCGCCCATAGGGCGACAGGATCGTGATGAGGCCCACGGTCAGCGTCGCCCAGGCCCGACCTGTGGCGAAATTACCCCAAAGCGAAGCCATGTTATACCCCCCCACGTGTGTGCTTTCTGCGACTTCGTTGCCGGATCAGTGGCACCTCTTACCCTGGCATCATCGGGAGTTGCCCAAGCGGAACATGAGGCACAGGATTTGGAGGCGGCACAGTTTGCGCATGTGCGCTATGTGTGCTATTTCACGCATCCTCGCGCAGCGGCTCGGCATAGAGGACCCGCCGCGTGTTTTCCAAAAATCCGCGGGGCGGGTGGCTGGACATTCGCACCAGAGTTGGTATCATCAAACCGAGAAGAGCGTGGCTCCGCCCGTGTTGAGAGGCCGGCATACGAGTGTTGCGAACCGGCATCATCGTGGGTTATTCATGGGTGGTATGGGGCGTTGGATACCTTTCGCAGAGCGTCCCGCCGCGAGGCACGGCCTCGTCTCTGTTCCGGCCCCGCCGTTTCGCACCCCCTTGCGAACGGCGGGGTTTTTGTTCAACCCTATGGGAGGATTGCGATGGCGAACGACGTGTTCATTACAGACGACTTTCTATTGCAGAACGATCGGGCAGCGGCGCTGTACCACGAACACGCCCGCGACTTGCCCATTCTCGACTACCACTGCCATCTGCCCCCGCAACAGATCGCCGGCGACCACCAGTTCGAGAATCTCACGCAGCTCTGGCTGCACGGCGACCACTACAAGTGGCGTGCGATGCGGGCCGCCGGTGTGCCGGAGCGCTACGTTACGGGCGATGCCTCCGACAGGGAGAAGCTCGACCGCTGGGCGTGGACGGTGCCGCAGACCCTCCGCAACCCGCTGTACCATTGGACCCACTTGGAGTTGAAACGCCCGCTGGGCATCAGCGACCGGCTGCTTTCGCCGGAGACGGCCGAGGGCATTTGGGAGGCGTGCAACACGAAGCTGGCCGCTCCCGAGTTCTCCTGCCGGGGCATCATGCGGCAGATGAACGTCGAACTGGTGTGCACGACCGACGACCCGACCGACAGCCTGGACCATCACGCGGTGATCGCGGCCGACAAGTCGTTTTCCATCGCCGTATTGCCCACCTTCCGGCCCGACAAGGGTATGGCGGTGGCCGACGGCGACGCGTTCAACGCCTGGGTGGACAAGTTGGCCGAGGTAAGCCAGGTGGACGTGAAGGACGATTACCAGACGTACCTCGAGGCGCTGCGGCAGCGGCACGATTTCTTTCACGCGATGGGCTGCCGTTTGTCGGATCACGGCGTCGAGACGATCGTGGCCGACCCTTACACGCCGTCGGAGGTGAGTACGGTGTTCCGGCGCGTGCGGCGGGGGAACGAATTGCACGAGGAGGAAATCCGCAAGTTCCATTCCGCCATGCTGTACGAGTTTGCGGTGATGGACCACGAGAAGGGATGGACGCAGCAGTTCCACCTCGGGGCGCTGCGCAACAACAATTCGCGCATGTTCGAGAAGCTGGGCCCCGACGCGGGATACGACTCGATGGGCGATTTCGAGATCGCCCGCCCCCTCAGCCGCTTCCTCGACCGGCTGGACCGGGAAGAAGCGCTGGCGAAAACCATCCTCTACAACCTCAACCCGCGCGACAGTGAAGTGCTCGCCGCCATGTTGGGCAACTTCCAGGACGGCTCCGTGCCGGGGAAGATGCAGTTGGGCAGTGGGTGGTGGTTCCAGGATCAGAAGCAGGGCATGGAGGCGCAAATGAACGCGCTTTCCAACATGGGGCTGCTCAGCCGGTTCGTCGGCATGCTCACCGACAGCCGCTCGTTCGTCTCGTACACCCGGCACGAGTACTTCCGGCGCATCCTGTGCAACCTGCTGGGCACGGAAATGCAGCAGGGACTCGTGCCCGACGACATGGACCTGGTCGGCCCCATGGTCCGCGACATCTGCTACTACAACGCGAAAGGCTACTTCGCCTTCGAGCAGTAGGGAACGAAAAGGGCCGCCGTCGACTCGGGGGGCAAGCCGGCGGCGGCCCGGGGAGGGAGGCCGTTGCCTTAAGGCGGGATGCGTGAAAAGGCGACGCGAAAAGGACTCATAGCGGCGCAATACCCAGCCGTTCCTCCTCCTCTTCCTGGATGATGATCCGCGGGGTAACCATCATCATGAGGCTTTGGGTTTCACGCCCAATGCCGACGTTCTTGAACAGGCGGTTGATATAGGGCAGCTTGTTGAGCATCGGCACGCCGAACTCGTTGCGGCCTTCGCTCAGGCGTTTGATGCCGCCCAGCAGCACCGTTCCCCCGTCGGGCACGCTTACGGTGGTGGTGACGGTGACGAACGAGAACGTGGGAAGCTGCACCGTCGTGCCCCGGCGTGTTTCGGTGATTTCCTCACCGTCGTCGGTCCGCCGCCAGTCGCGGGGGTCGCCCGGGTTGACCCAGCCGGAGCCCGACCGTTCCGTCCTGGTCGTTTCTTCGCCCTCGAACGTGAAGGTTCGCACCTCGTCGCTGATCTGGCTGAAGAAGGGCACGACGGTCAGCCGCACGAAGCGGCGGTCCTTGGAAACGACCGCCTGCACCGTCATGAACGTCCCTTCGGAGAGCACGACGATGACCGGCTGCTGGGCGGCCGCGAAGTCGCCCACCACCGGGACGACGCTGATGACAAACGGGCTTTGCGACGTGTCGGAGACGAACGCCTGCTGGCCGTTGAACAGCGTGACCTTCGGCGCCTGGAGCACGTTGCTGCGGCGGTCGCCCTGGGCGGCGTTGATGAAGAAGAACGCTTCGATGTCGCTCAGGATGGCGAACCCCATTTGGGCGCCGGCGGCGGCGTCGAACCCGCCGAACTGCGGCACCGCCAGGCCGAAACTGTTCTGCTGGAAGGGGATGTCCAAGTCGGCTGCGAACACGCCCGGTGCCTCCAGGCCCACGACCACGCTATCCGCGATCCCCTCGGTGGGGTCGAAGGGCGCGTCGGGGTCCTCGGGCGGGGGCGGCGCCTCCAGTTTGCTGTCGATGAAGAAGTCGAAGTCGACGCCGATCCGTTCGAAGAAGTTGTCGTTGAGCGTGATGAACCGGACCTCGATGGTCACCTGCAGGTCCTGGAGCCGGCGTAGCTGTTCGAGCAGGTCGGCGATTTCTTCGTGCACGTCCTGCGTTTGGCTGACGACGACGCTAAGGTTGGTTTCAAAGGAAGCGATGGAGCCCGGCCCGCCTACTTGATCCCACGTCTGCGGCTGGACGGTCGAGGTGATCAGCTCGAGAAGGCTGTCGAAGTCGGCGCCCGCCGCGCCGCCCAGGCCGCCGGGGCCCATGCCGCCGCCCATCGGGCTTCCCAGGCCGGTCAGCCCGCCGCCGCCGCCGTGGGCGGTGCCGAGCTGCGCGAGGACTTCCGGGTTGATGGCGCCGGCATTCGCGCGGCCGTCGTTGTTGGCCATGACGGCCAGCGGCGCGGCCTGGCCGCCCCACGGGTTGCCGACCCCGCCGTAGCCCAAGTCGCCGTATGCGTCGTGCAGGGCCGAACGCATGCCCATTTTGCCGGGCACGAAATTCGGGATTGGGATGACCAGGTCGGCCACGTCGTACGTAACCGTGAACACCTCGCCGTCGCGCATCTGTTCGCTGGTAACCTTCAGCACCTCGTCCTTGATCACGTAGCTCAAATGCAACGGCTGAAGGATCAGGTTCAACGCGCTGCGCAGCATCACTTCCTGGCTCAGCCGGATGGTGACCGGCGTATCGCTGGAAACGGCTTCCTCGGCCAGACCCCGCGGGTCCAGGTGCAAGTTCACCTGCGCCAGGTTGGCCAGGTGCTCCAGCACGGTGCCCAGCGCCGCGTCTTCGAAGTTGAGCATGACCGGGGTACGCAGCTTCTGCTCGATCTCCAACTCTCGCTCAGTGCGGTGGCGCCGGCGGTCGTCGGCGAACCGCCGCCGGCTCCGGGTGAGTTCGTCCCAGTTCTCCGGGAAGACGATCGGCTGCCGGTCGTCGAACGGAATCGCGTCATGTTCGACGGAATCGAGCGCAGCCCAGTAGCCCTCCTCGCGGCGCGCCCGCAAGGCCATATTGCTGGCGTTGCGGCGCACGAATTTCGAGAACTCGAGCAGTTGCTTGACTACGGGGTTGTGGGGGTCCAACTCGGCCGCCTGCTTGGCCACGACCTCGGCCTCGGCGTAGCGCTCCTCGTCGCGCAACCGATTGAACTCATCAACCAGCAGCGCGACCTTATCCTGAACCTCAAGCCGGATGCGCTGCTCGCGGTCCATGTCGCCGCGAATGCGCTGGTTCCTCTCCTCCAGGTCGAGCATCGGCTGATGCTCCTCGATGTACCGGCGGATTTCGGCCATGCGCCGGTCGACGCGGGCGAGAAAGCGCTGCTTGTCGGCCGTTTCGAGTCCGGATTGTTCGACCTTTACTCGGGCCGCCTGCAACAACGCCAGCGCGCCCTCGGGATCGTCTTCCTTCATCGCCTCGGCCGAGGTCTCCTGGTGCGCCAGTTCGGTGAGCACCTGTTGGACGACCATCCGCTGCTTCGCGGCGACCTCGTCCCCCGCGGCAGGAGGGCCGGCGGGGGGCTGCGGGCGGGCGCCCGGCTGCGACAGCAGTTCCAGTCGGTCCTGAAGCCGCTGCCGGGTCATCGGATCAAGCTGATCCATGTACGGGGCCGCCTGGCGGAACAATTCGAGGGCGCGCTGCGAATCGTGCGACCGAAGCGCCGATTCGCCCTGCTCGACCCACTGCGCCGCCCGGCTGCTACGCGGCACCGGCTCGAACTCCTCAAACGGCCCGGTCAAGGCCGGCCCCTCGTTCGGCTGGCCTGCTTCCTGAGGCGGCGCCGGGGGACGCGGACCTTGGGCGGCCGCGGGTATATTTCGGGTTGCGTCTTGTGCGGGATCGAAATAGGCGCGGTCGGCCCGCCGGCCCTCCGGCTGGCGCCCGGTGGCTGGTAGCACCATTTCAGCGCTTGCCGCGACTACAGCCCCCTTTTCCCGCCTCGCCTCATATACGTCGAGCAGCACCAGACCCGGCCGGTCCTCGTTCGGCGCGAACGCTTGGTCGGGAACGCCCAACCGCTGCGCTTCGCGCGCCAAGTGCTCAGCCCGGTCCAGGTCGCCGGCCCGCAGCGCCGCCCGCGCGTCGCGGGTCATCGCTCCAACCTGCTCTCGGGCTCCGGGATTTCGGTTCGGGACGGCGTTCGCCTCGGGGACCCCGCCCGCCGGCGGCCCGCGCCGGCCCCCACGACGGTAGTCGGCAATGCGTTGCATGAGGTCCTCGGGTTTTACTTCGGTGGGCGCGTAGGGTACGCTCTGTTCCCCCGCCCGAAAAACGAGCCGCTCGGCCTCGTCCAATTCGCCGTGCTCCAGCAGGGCTTCGGCCTGTTCCATGAGCAGGCGGGCGTAGTGGCGCCGATACGGCTCCGAACGCTTCTGATCGGCCGGCTGGTCCGAAAGGTGCCGCACCTTGTCGATCAAGGCGCGGACTCGGGCCGGCGAGTCCTCATTCGGCCGATACGCAACGCCAAGCTGGCTGGCCTGGTTGGCCAACTGCCAGGCGCGGCGCGCGTCGCCGACGGCCAGGGCAAGCCTCGCCTCGACGATAAGACGATCGCTGCGGGCGCGCGACTGCGAATTCGATTGCCCGTCCCGGGCTTCTCGGCGCCCGTCCAACGCGCCCGGCAAACGCACCTGGTCGTCACGGGGCGGCGCCATGGCAGGCGGCCCGTCGGCCGAAGCCGATTCGGCTCGCGGCGGCGGTTTGGGGAGGGAGCGGACCGGCGAGTCCGGGGCGCGCTGCGGAGGAGCGACGCGGGCGGTTGCTGCGTCGTCGGCCGGCGGCGGGTCAATGCGACCGCCGCGGGCGCGAATTTCCGCCGCCAGCTTCGCCGGCGAGTCCTCGTCGGGCGAAAACGCCGCCTCCAGTTGCGCCGCCTGGTGGTACCAGTGCGTGGCGGCGGGCAAATTGTTCTGCGCCAACTCGGCGCGACCTCGCTGCACATAAGAAAGCGCCAAACCCTTCGAGTCGTTCAGGCTTTCCGGCACCTCGCCCGGGTTGCGGCCTGCGAACGGGTCCGCCGGCGTCGAGGGCTCCCTGCCGCCCAGCAGCGCGATGGGCGAGAACCGCTGGCTGGGCAACGTCGGGTGGGCGGCCGCTTCTTTCTTCCGATCCAGATCGCGACGAAGCCGGGCCGGCGTGTCGGCCATCAAGTTCAGCGGATGCGGCTTCACGCCCATCCCCTCGGCCTGCACCAAGAGCTTCTCGGCCGCCTCCAGGTCGTTCTCCGCCATCGCCTGACGCGCGCGTTGCAGCAACTGGCTGCAATGCTCCGCGGCGCTGGCAGGTCGCGGCTCCCCCAGCCCCACGGCCACCGGCCCGTAGACCAGAAAATCCGCAGCCGTACTGCTGCCTCCCCACAGGCTCATGGCCAACGCAAGTCCACCACTCAGAATGCTTGCAATGGTTTTCGACACGATCCCTCGACTCCTTATTGATTGGCGTTCCGTGCGTAGTCACGGACAGGATTCGGCTGGAGGACGCTCCCTAGCTCCAAGCCTATTCTGGTTCTCTTTGAAACGCTCCCGAACAACAAACCCTCCGCAGGCCGCCCTGCCGTCGGTCCGCAAAACCCTTGACGAGGCAGAGGGTTTCGGACAAAGGACAAGGACTCTGGTAGAAGAGAGCGGGTTAAGTATCGGCAATGGGTCCCGCCGTCAAGGCCACTTTGGAGAATTTCAGGTTTCAGCAGCCTTCCGGGGGGCGAGTGCATTTCAGCTTTTGCGCGCTTTGGCAACCGGCCAAAAAGGTCAATAGGAGAATCTGGGGATTCTTTGGTAAACTACGGGCTGTAGCGTGATTCGGGCAAGGATTCTCTGGAAAAGGAGGCGCGACGGGATACCGATACCGTCTGGAACGATCCGGAGGGTGCCGAAGCGATCCACCAAGTCCGCGCCGCGGCCCTCAGCGACGACTCCCGGCTTAGCAAGCACCTGCAAACCCGGCCAGGACGCCCTTTCACACGTCATCCCACCCCCCCTAAAGCGCCCGCCGAAATTGACAAAAGCTGAAATACACCCGGCGGGGGGCCGGTAGGTGCAGGAACGGACTCGTGGCGGCCGCACGATCAAGCGGTTGGAGTGCACGCTTTAGCGTGCCCGATTCGGCTCTCGCCTCGTTCGCACGCTGAAGCGTGAAATCCAACGGCAAGTCCGGTCGTGCACCCGGCCGGTGTATGGCCATCGTGTCGCGAGGTGTTATAATGCAGCCATGATGACGCGGCTTCTTTGTACGGGCGACGTGCATTTGGGCCGGCGGCCGACGCGGCTGCCGAAGGGGGTCGATCCGCGCGCGCTCGGCCCGGCCGAGGTCTTTCGGCGATTTGTGCAACTGGCGCTGGCGCGCCGCGTGCATGCCGCCGTGCTCACGGGCGACGTGGTCGACGCGGGCAACCGATTTTACGAGGCCTACGCGGTGCTTCAGGCGGGCGTGAAGAAGCTGCTCGACGGCGGTGTGCCCGTCTTCGCCGTCGCCGGCAACCACGACCACGACGTGCTAGCCCGGTTGGCCGACGAAGTGGACGGATTCCGGCTGCTGGGCCCCGGAGGGCAGTGGGAGGAAGCCACGGTGGCCGGCGACGGGGGCGAGTCGCTCCGCCTGCTCGGCTGGTCGTTCCCGGAACGGCACGTGCATACGAACCCCCTGGAAAACGGCTTCCCACACGTCGCCGACGACGGCCTGACCGTGGGCCTGCTGCACTGCGATTGCCAGGCGCCGTCGAGCAGGTACGCGCCGGTCGGACTGGCCGAGCTGCGCGCCCGCCCGGTGGCCGCGTGGCTGCTCGGGCACATCCACCGGCCGCAGCGGCTCCACGACGGATCGCCGCTGGTGCTGTACCCGGGCTCGCCGCAAGGGCTCGACCCGGGCGAGCCGGCCGCGCACGGCGCGTGGCTGGTCGAGTTCGCCCGGGGCGCGGCGCCGCAGGCCGAACTAATTCCCTTGGCCCCGCTACGTTACGAGCGGATCGTCGTTCCCATCGACGGCGCGGCCGACGCCGAAGGGCTCGACCGCGCCGTGTTCGACGCTGTTCATCAGCAGCATGGGGCGATGCGCGGCGAGTTGGAGGCGGTGCGTTGGGTCGCCTGCCGGCTGCAATTGACCGGGCGCAGCGCCATCCACCGCGACTTGCCCGCGCTCGGCCGGCGGATTGTATCCGACCTGCAAATGCCGCTGGACCCGGCCGTGTACTTCTTCGAAAAGATCGACTTCGACGCGGCCCGGCCCGACCTTTCGCTCGACGAGCTGGCCCGGTCGGCCGATCCGGTCGGCCTGCTGGCCCGCCGGCTGCTGGCCCTGGAGCGCCGCGAGCCGGCCGCGCTGTGCGAGTCGCTCTTGCGGCAGGGGCGCGAGGCAATCGAGCGCGAACGCAGGTCGCCCGGCTACGTCCTGCTCGACGACTCCCGCGACCCTATCGACGACGAGTACGTTCGCGACACCCTGCTGGGCGCCGGCTTCGCCATGCTCGACGAGTTTGTCGCACAGAAGACCGAGGAGGCTGCGGCATGAAACTCCGGGAACTCCGTATCCGTGCCATGCCGGGGTTCGAGCGGCAAGGGTTCGCGCTCATGGAACTCGACGCCGGGCTGAACGTGGTGGTGGGCCCGAACGGATCGGGTAAGACGACGGCGTGCCGGGCGATCCGCGGGCTCATTTGGCCCAAGCTGCTCGACCGCGAGCGGCCGCTTTCGATCGAGTCGATTTGGGACGATCGGGACGAGGCGGTCCGCATCGAACGGCTGGCCGAGCACACCACGTACCAGCGCGACGGGGCGACCGCCGCGGCGCCGCCGCTGCCCGGCCCCCAGCTTGCCGACTGTTTCACCGTCACCGTCGACAATCTGTTCGACGGCAGCGGCGCCGACCGGCAGTTGGCCGAGGACGTCGCCCGCCAAATGGCCGGCGGCTACGACCTGGGCGCCGTGCGGCAAAGTGGCCTGCTGAAACTTTCGGCGCGGCACGGCCGGGCGGAAGCCGACGCGCTGCGGCAGGCCAAACAGAACCAGCAGGCCGTTACCGCCCGCCAGGAGAAACTGCGCGAGGAAGAAGACACGCTGGCCGATTTGGAGCGGCAGGAGCAGGCGGCGCGGACCGCTGCGGCGCGGCTCGAGCGGCTCGACACGGTCCGCCGGCTTAGCCGCCTCAAGGACGACTTGGCCGAGATCGACGCAAAGCTGGAAACATTTCCGCCCGCGATGGACCGACTGCAGGGCGACGAGCCGGCGCGGCTGGAGCAACTTCGCGAGGATTTGGCGAAAGCCGAGGACGCACGTCGCAACGCCGAAGCGGCGATCCAGAGGTCGGCCGAGCAGATTTCGGACGCCAAGCTGCCCGCCGAAGGCGTGCCCCAGCCTCTGCTCGACGAACTCGACACCCGGCTCGAAAGTCTGGCCGAACGCGAGCGCAATATCGCGGCGCAGCAGCGTGCGCTAGGCGCCGCCGAGGTGAAGTGCGAGCAGGCGCTGCGGGTCATCGGGCCGGCGGGCACGCCCGAGGCCCTGGAGAACATCGACCTGGCCGGGCTCAACCAGCTCGACACGTTCCATCGCGAGGCCGAGCGGCTGGCCGCCGAGCGGCGCGCCGCGGAAGCCCAACTCGCCCTGCTGGGCGAGTCGGACCAAGCGGCCAACACGGATTCGATGGCCGAGGGACTCCATCTGCTGCGGCAGTGGTTCGAGATCCCCCCGGCGCCCCAAGCGGCCGGCGACCCGCGCCTGCGGCTTTTGCTATGGCTGCTCATTGGCGGGCTGGCCGTTCTGGGCGTGCTGCTGGCGGCGCTGGTCAGTGTATGGTGGCTTCTGCTGCTTCTGCCGGCGGCCGGGGCCGGGTGGGTTGCCTCGCAGCCCGGCCCGGCGCCGCAGGCCGACCCGCGGGCGTTCATCCGCGAGCATTTCGCCCGGCTCCCGCTCCCGCCGCCGGAAGCGTGGGAACCTGAGGCAGTGGGCCGGCGGGTGAACGAACTCGAGCGGTCGCTGGCCGAGGCCCGGGCGTCCGAGTCGCGCGAGCAGCAACGGCGCGGCCTGCGCGTCGAGTTGGAACGCATCGAGCGGGCCGAGCATGCGATCGAGGCGAAGCGGCAGGCGCTTATCGCCCGGTTCGGCGTGGCGCCGGAAACCTCCGACCTGGCACTCATCACCCTGGCCGGCCGGCTGGCCGAGTACCAGCAGGCCCGCACCGCCGCGCGCGAGGCCGCCGGCGCGTTGGACCGGCTCCGCAACGAGTACGAGGCCGAGTTGCAGGCCGTCAACCGGGGGCTGGGGACGTTCGGAATTGCGCCGGCCGCCGACCTGGCCGAAGCCCGGCCGCGCAAGGCCGACCTGGCCCGCCGCGCCGGCCAACACCGCGATGCCGTGGCAAAGCAGGGCGAGGCCGAACACCAGCGTGCCGACGCCGCGCGCCGCATCGCCGAACTGCACCGCCGCCGGGAGCACCTATTCCACGCTGCCGGGTTCGACGCACCCGACGAAACCGAACTGCGGCGCCGCGTCGAGCAACTGTCCGCATATCGCGAGGCGGGGAACCATCACCGCACGATTTCGGCCCAACTCGAAGGCAGCCGGAAGCAACTGGCCGATGAGCCCGAACTGCTCGAACTGACGCCCGAAGAAGTCGAGCATCGGGCTGCCGAATTGAAGCAGCAGGCGGAAGGCTATCGCGGGCTAGTCGAACAGATTCAGAAGATTCGCACCCAGATTGCCGAGGTCGGGGCCGGCGGGGCCCTGGAGGAGGCGCTGGCCTCGGTGGTCGGCGCCGCCGACGCCCTGAGCGAATGCCGCCGGCAGGCCGAACAGGCCGCCGCCGGTCGCTTCCTGCTCGACGGCGTCGAGGCCGAGTACCGCGTCGAAAGCCAGCCACCGGTCATCCACCGCGCGGCCGACTGGTTCACCGGTTTCACACGCGGGCGTTACGAGCTGCGCGGGCCCGGGGGCGAGGGGGGCGAGCCGCCGTCTTTCCACGCATTCGACACCACGCACCAGCGCGGCCGGCCGCTCGAAGAGCTTTCCCGCGGC
Source organism: Planctomycetaceae bacterium (assembly GCA_003561895.1). Taxonomy (GTDB): domain Bacteria; phylum Planctomycetota; class Planctomycetia; order Pirellulales; family Thermoguttaceae; genus PWXP01. The sequence continues at coordinate 13,159 of PWXP01000135.1, forward strand.
ACCCGCATGCAACTGCTGCTGGCCGTGCGCCTGGCGTTCGCCGTCGAGGCCGAGCAGGGAACCAGCCTGCCCATCCTGCTCGACGAGGTGCTCAGCAGCAGCGACCCGGAACGGTTCGCCGCCATTGCCGAGTGCGTCCTGGCCCTAGTGGAACAAGACCGGCAGGTGTTCTACTTCACGTGCCAGCCGAGCGACGCCGCCGCCTGGCGCGAGATGGCCGAGCGCCGCGGCATGGCGCTGCGGCCGGCGGTCGACCTGGCCGTGCTCCGCGGGTTACCGCAAACGGAGATCGAGCTTTTGAGCGTGTCGACTGTGGAGGTGGAGCCGGTGCCGGCGCCCGAGGGACGTTCGCTGGCCGACTACGCCGCGGCGCTGGGCGTGCCGTTGTTGGACCCCGCCCTGGGCGCCGCCCCGGCGCACGTGGCGCACGTGGTCGACGGCGCCGAAGCGCTCTACCGGCTGCTCCGGGCCGGCCTGACCACGTACGGCAGCCTGCGCGCGACGGCTGCACATGGGCAGGTCGACGCGCTGATCGACGCCGCCTCGCTCGCCCGGCTCGACGCCCGCGCCCGCCTGCTCGACGCCTTCGCTGAAGCGTGGCAAATTGGGCGAGGCAAGCCGCTTTCCCGCGAGGCGCTCGCCGACGCCGGAGTAAGTGGCAACTACATCGACGCCGTTTGCTCCCTGGCCGAAGACCTCGACTGGAACCCCGAACGCCTGATGCACGCCCTGGCCGCGCGGGAAGACGAGCGGGCCAAGGGCTTCCGTGCCAAAACGCTCAACCAAATGCACGAGCGGCTGACGGCCAGCGGGCACCTGGATCCCCGCCCCCCGCTCGACAAGCAGACGGTATACGCGCGCGTTCTCGGCCGGGCGTGCGACGACCTGGAGCGCGGCGCCCTCGAGTTGGAAGAGGTTGGAGCGACGGTCGAGCAATTGTGGCAGTGGGCGGAGCCGTAGTCGTGCCGGTGCCGCCCGCGCCGGCCCCATTTGCACACCGCACTTCCGAGCGCCCGAATGCCCCCGGCTTGCCCAGCGATTTTGCGGGCCTAATTAATGTAACATTGGTATTGACGTAGCGGGAAAGTGTGGCGATAAGTGGCCCATCATGGGTGAAGGATCGCACCTGCCGACAACCGTCCGCGAACGCGCGGTGAAAGCCGTTCTGGATGGGATCCCGAAGAGCACTGTGGCCCGGGCGTTCGGTGTTGCTCGGCTGACGCTCTACCGTTGGCCGGAACGCTTTGAAAGTGAAGGGACCAACGGACTCAAACGACGATCTGGAAGCGGGCGGCCGCGCAAACTCGAGGAGTTGACAGAGGAGGAGATCAAGGGGATCATCCTGCAAGGGGCATCGGTCTTCGGATTTGAGACGGACCTCTGGACGGTCGGTCGGCTGCGCCGCGTCATCCATGAGCGACATCAAATCGCTCTGTCGGGAAATACGGTTTGGCGACGACTGCGAGAGGCCGGTTTGACGTATCAGAAACCGGAAAGGGAATACTACGAGATTGACGAAGCCACACGCGACGCATGGCTTGCGGAGGACGTTCCGATCATCCGGGAAACGGTTGTCACAAACCGGGCAATCCTGTATTTTCAGGACGAATCGAATGTTTCGTTAACGGCCTTCCTGGGGAAGACCTGGGCACCCTGTGGCAAAACGCCGCGATCCGGAGTCACTGGCAAACGAGGTGGCGTGGCGGCTCTCTCTGCGTTGAGTCGCCGGGGACATCTCCTGTTCCGGTTGCTGGAGAAGCGGATTGCATCAGCCGAGGTGATCGACTTCCCGCGGCAGACGCTGCGACACCACCGACGTCGTCATTTGGTTGTTTTCATGGATCAAGCGCCACCGCACACTTCCAAGAAGACACGGGCTTTCATCGAGCAGCAGCCGCGACTCCATGTGTTCTACCTGCCGAAATACTCACCGGACTGGAACCCAGATGAAAAAGTCTGGAATCATCTGAAGCACCAGGAATTGAAATCGCATCAAGCCAAAACAAAAGACGAACTCAAGCATCTTACCCGACGCAAGCTCCGGTCGACGGCCAAACGTCCGCATCTCGTGCGAGGCATCTTCTTCCGTTGCTGCATCGCAGGGCTGTTCAAGTAGCCCCGTGTTACATTTTTTTCCGAACGGGCCATAAATCTAAAAAGCACTTTTGAGATGGCCGTCGTGTGCCGGCATCCGGGCGACCAAGAGTGGCCGAGAATGCCGAAAAGCGGCTGGAACCGCACCTGGACCGGCAGCATGGCCCCCAGGGCCTCCAGGCGGTTCGTGCGGCCCGGCCTGCCATTCCACCCGTCGCCTGTCGCGACCGATGCGCGACTGCGGCTTCTCCTCCTCATCCGGCCGCAACCACCAGCACCATCCGGGCGCCGACCCGCCCCACCGCCCCTCTGCCCCCTGACTTTCGCGGACAGCCGGACCGGCTGCGGCAGCCGGCAGTGCCGGATCGGCAACGGGGTCCCGGAACTTTGACAAGCCCGGCCTCCTCAGCGATCGCCTCTGGCGCCGACCTCCAGCCTGCTTGCAAACGGGGCTCTTGGCGCGCAAAATGGGCACCACAGACGAAGTGGGGCTTGCCCTTGGACGGTTTTTCGATCCCAGAAACGGAGGATACCATGAAACGCTATTTTCCCTGGTTGGTGGCGGTTGCGTGGCTGCTGACCGCTACGGTATGGGCCGGCGACTGGCCGCAGTTCCGCTACGACGCGGGCCGGACCGCGGCCTCGCCGCACGCGCTGCCGGACCGCCTCGAGCTGCGTTGGATGCGAACCCTTCCGGCGCCTCGACCCGCGTACCCCAACGAAATCCGGCTGGCGTTCGACGCCTCCTATGAACCCGTGGTGCTCGGCGCTACGATGTTCCTCCCGTCGATGGTTACCGACAGCGTAACGGCGCTGGACACCGCGACCGGTGAAGAACGGTGGCGGTTTTTCGCTGAGGGCCCCGTCCGTTTCGCCCCCGTGGCGTGGGAAGACAAGGTGTATTTCGTGTCCGACGACGGTCACCTCTACTGCGTGGACGCCGAGAATGGAGCGTTGCTGTGGCGGTTCCGGGGGCTGCCTGAAGACCGGCAAGAGCGCCGGGTTCTGGGCGATGGACGCTTGGTTTCCCTCTGGCCGGCCCGGGGCGGCCCGGTCCTCTCGGACGGCGTCATCTATTTCGCGGCCGGGCTTTTCCCGACCGAGGGCGTGTTTGTTCACGCGGTGGACGCGGAATCAGGAGAAGCCGTCTGGTCGAACACCGACAGCGACCGCATCCCCGAAAGCAACTGGGACCACGGTATCGGGTTCGACTCCGGTTTGACGCCCCAAGGGTACTTGGCGATCGTGGGAGACAAGCTGGTGGTCCCCCAAGGGGCCCAACTGGCGGCGTTCCTGGACCTGAAGACCGGTGAACTCCAAGAGTACACAATGGGGTGGGGTGGGCGCATTGCACATCCGAAGGGAACGTGGTTCGTCGCCGGCATCGGCAATTACCTCGTCCACGGCGGCGACCTTTACGACATCACCCGGCCTTATGAAGAGCGCGTGTCGAATCCCAATTACGGACGTTGGCTGCATCCCGGCGGCTTGACGCGGCTTGAGGTCGATCCGGCGAATCAGAGGCCACTGTACGAATTTCGCCAGCCGGTGCTTACCCGAGAGGCCATGTATGAGAGTGGCCCGGACGGCATTCGGGCGCGCGATCTGACATCATACACGCTTCGCAAGCGCGATGAGGCTGAACTTCCGCCGTACCGCCGCGATGACGTGCATCCGGACACGTTCGTGGCGGAATTCGAGCAGCTATGGCAGTGGTCTTCGCATCCCGGAGTTCGTGTTACCCGCGAGCCGGTTGACGCGCATTGGGGAAGGTGGGACACGCCTTCGCACCTGAAGGTTCATCTGAAGGCCGGCGGCCGTCTCTACGTGGGCGCTCCCGGTGCTGTGCAAGCGCTCGACGTCGCCGACGGTGAGCCGGAGGTTGTATGGCACGCTGCAGTTGAAGGCGAGCCCCGGCGCATGCTGGCCGCCCATGGAAAGCTCTTCGTGGTGACGGACCAGGGGAACATCCACGCGTTTGTCAGCGCCGCGGATATTGAGGAACTCCGCGAGGATCGCCCGAACCTGGCCGTGGACATCGAGAATCCGCCGTACTTGGCGCCCCCGGCTGCTCGGATTCCGGACCGCGATGCGTGGACTGAAAAAGCAGCCGGCATCCTCGCCGCTACCGGTGTTCGCCAGGGGTACGCGCTGGTGCTGGGGCTCGATCAAGGGCGGCTGGTCGAGGAACTGGTCCGGCAGTCCGATCTGCACGTGATCGCGGTGGACGAGGACTCCAATAAGGTTGACACCCTCCGCCGCCGGCTCCTTGAAGCGGGCCTGTACGGTTCGCGGGCGGCCGTATTGACGGGCGACCCCGTGGATTACCCGTTTCCTCCGTATCTGGCCAACTTGATTGTCTCCGAAGACGCCGGCGTCTTGCGAGAGGCCCACAAGGACGCATGGCCCCGGGCGGTCTTCCATGCGCTGCGCCCGTACGGCGGCGTGGCCTGTCTGCCGGACGAGCCGGCCGCCCGCGACACGGTTGAGCAGGTGTTTCAGGGCGAGGCGTTCCCCAACGCACAGGTCCGCGAGGCCGGCGGCCATGTTCTGGTCAGCCGCGAGGGCGCTCTGCCCGGGGCGGCGGATTGGTCGCATGAGCAGGCGAACGCAGCCGGCACCGGGGCCTCGAAGGACCGGCGCGTCGGCTCCGATCTCGCCGTGCTGTGGTTCGATGGCAGACACCGGTGGCATAAGTTCTGGTTCGATAGTGCCGGGCAAGCGGCCTACCGGTCGCCTGAGACGCATTATTATCCCGGACACGTTCTGGTCCGCGTGGCCGGAGGCCGCCGTATCCTGCTCGAAGAGGGGCTGCTGCACGCGTCGGACGTGTATACGGGCCGAACGCTGTGGGAGACCGAAGTGCCCATCGGCGTGAAACCGCTCGCCGAAGCGCGTGCCCGCAATGCGATCCGCCGGCAGCGACAACGCCGATGGTCGCCGCCGGCGGGCCTTTCGCCGGCGACGGAGTTGGTGGCGTTGGAGGATGCGATTTACGTCAGCGAGGGAACGGCGTGCCTGGTGTTCGACGCCGCCACGGGCGAGCCCGCCGGCCGTATCGACCTGCCCGGCGATCTGAAGGAGCCGTGGGCGAATTTGCGCATCACAGGCCGTTATCTCGTGGGAACGAGCGGCCGGCATCTGCTTTGTGTGGACCGTCACACGGGCGACGTGCTTTGGAACATGGAAATGGCCCGGGCCGGTTTGAGTGTCGCTGTTGGCGGCGGCAAAGTCTTCTGCGCCGAAACGGCCAACCTGCGCCGCGGGGAGGACGAAACCCGCGACGGCACCACGCGGGCGTTGGATGTCGCCACCGGCCGGGTCGTGTGGGAGAGGGCCGGAGGCGCCGCGCTCCGCTACAGCCCGGCGCATGACATTCTGGTCACGCCCGTGGGCTTCCACCGTGCCTCGGATGGAAGCCTCTTGAAAAGTCCGGCGGGTCCGGAGCAGCGCCGATGGATTGTCGTCGGGCGCGAACGGCCTGAGCCCGGGCTGCCGGGATGGGTCACCAGCGGCATGTTGCTTACCGGTTCCGACCAATCGCTGTTCACCTACGGGTTGCCCTCGGGCGAGCCGCTCGCGGAGGAACCGTTGCAATGGGTGCGCCGCGGATGCACGGACACGCGGGCGAGCGAGCGCCTGTTGACGACGCGCTACCGCAGCAATTCGGCGTGGATCGATCTCGCCACCGGCGAAATCACGCCGTTCCTGGCGGTGCGGCCGGGTTGCACGCTGAACAACAACCTGTACCCCGCCAACGGAGTTCTCAATATGCCCAATTTAACCGGTGGCTGCACCTGCAATTTCCTCCCCGTTTCGATGGCTCTCGTGCCCGTGCCGGAGACCATCCGGCGAACCGGTACGGAATGAAGACGCCAACGGCGAGGATCCGGCCCATGCTTCGGCGGGCGGGAGCCACGCTGTTTTACCAGGGCTGCCGCGGCCTGGCGGTGAGGAATCTTCAGGCCACGGCCGGCGAGAACACCGGCACGCAGCGGTTGTTTTTCCTCGAAGTCCATCGCGCCACGCTCGACAATCTGCACGTGGACGGCCAGGGCGCGGGGTCCACCACCTGGACGTTGTGGCATTGGGCCAACGGCGAGATTGTGCCCCACTTGCGCGCCGCCACGTGCCGGCGCGCCGCCTCGACGTGGTCCGGATCGGCGTCCAGCCCATGCACCAGGTAACCGTCGCCGGCCCGCAGCGCGGCAGTCAGCCGCCCGTCGCCGCAGCCGACGTGGACCACCAGCCCACCGCGAACGCCGGTGGCTTCGAGGATTTCCTGGGCGGCATCGGCGTGTTCCGCCGCGAAAATGGGACTGTCCCCTTCGCATACCGCGGAGAAAACAGCCCGCGCCGCCCCGTGAACGGTTACCGAGATGAGTTCTCTCCCGCGGTCCCGTGGCTCTACGGCTACAAGCTCGACTTCCGATTCCGCTAGCCCCCGGTGTGAGGGGGTGGGTCAAATGAACTAGCCCTGCAAAAATCGCCGTCTGCGCTCGGGGAGGAGTCCGAGGTGGTCATTGCCGCGGCCATCCCGCACGAGATCGGCATCCCAGTTCGCCAGGGTGGAGATTAGCCCCCCTGTAGGGCAGCTATCCGGAGCGAATCGGGGGAATTTTTTCCGCGCCCTTGGCGCCGCAGCGATTCTTTAGTAGAATCCAGATTCGTTCAATACGGTGCCCGCTGGGCACCACTTTGACCTCGGTGTATGAGAACGAGTCTCACAATCAGAATGGTCGCTTGAGGCTCAGGATCATAGACCAAGCCCGATGCTCCAAACCTGCTAACAGTCACCCCGTTCCAAGGAGTCCAACCCGGTTCTGCCGTCGCTTTGTTTGAGAATGAGTCTCGGGCTCAGAACTCGAGCCCGACGCTCTAAACCCATGTACCGTCACCCTAGTTCCAAGGAGTCCAACCCTATGAGGAGTCCAACCCTATGATGTCCTGCATTTCACCCGGGGTCGCACATCGCAACCCGCAACACCAACCCGCGCATTATCACCAGGATGCCCCAATGGCAAGAATCACATGCCGCCTGAAGGGGAGCACACGCCCGACGCTCCCACCCCCCGAGTACCGTCCTGACGGCAGGGCGGCAGTACGTTCCGCCGTGCAGCACAGTTCGCCGCGTCGACCGGCTGCCGCTTTTACCCTGGTCGAGTTGCTCGTGGTGATGATCATCCTGTCGATCCTCATCGCGATGCTCCTGCCGGCGGTCCAGGCGGCCCGCGAAGCGGCCCGCGTCTCGTCCTGCGCGAACAATCTGCGGCAAATTGCCTTGGGCGTGGCCAACTTCGAGGCTCGCAACCGGCGGTTTCCCGCCCCGAACATGCCCGAACCGCTCAACGGGAACATCGACCCATGGTCGGTCCAGGCGCAACTGCTCCCTTACCTCGAACTGGGGCGGATGTATTCGGCCATCGCCTTCTCGCAAAGCTACAACCTCGACCCCGACGTCGAGACCGCCGACGGCGAAGTGGTGCGGCTGCGGTCGTTGCGGGTGCCGACCTACCTGTGCCCCTCGGAACGGCGCGACGAAGTCCGCCTGGACGGCAGCGGCGAGCCCAACCACTACCCCCTCAACTACGGGATGAACATGGGCACCTGGATGACGTTCGACCCGCAGGGGCAGCGGCAAGGCGACGGGGTCTTCCACATGGGCCGACGCGGAGCCACCGCCGCATCGGTGGCCGACGGCCTCAGCTACACGATCTGTGCCGCCGAAGTAAAGGCTTGGCAGCCGTACTTCCGGAACGCCGGCATTTTGGGAACCCTGCCCACCCCGGCGTCGGTGGGCGACATTCCTTCGACAGCGGGCGTGCCCGATGGCGATTTCAAGTCGAGCAGCGGCCATACCGAATGGGTGGACGGCCGCTCGCACCAGACCGGCTTCACGAGCACCTTCCCGCCCAATACGGAGGTGCTCGCAACCGTCGGCGGCGTCACGTACGACGTTGACTGGACCAACCACCAGGAAGGGCGGGACCCTAGTGCGGTGACCTACGCCGCCGTAACCTCGCGCAGCTACCACAAGGGTGGGGTGAACGTCGCTATGATGGACGGCTCGGTGCGATGGTTCGACGACGATGTACATATCGGGGTGTGGCGGGCCTATTCCACCCGTGCCGGCGGCGAATTCCTGCCGGGGGACGAATAGTGCAGCGCCGCCACGCCCGAAAGACCGTCGCCATTGTCGCGGCGCCCCCGGCACCTCACCCACCGAGCGGCCCGGGGTCCGCCGAGTGGAGACGGTCCTTTCCTGCGATCCCGAAGAGCACTTTGAGGAGTTTCTGATGTTTATGATGAGGGGCTCGAAGACGTCGACGCCCGGGCCGGGGCCGCCCTCCGCGCCCTCGGCGCGACCCGATTGCAGGTGTTTACCCAGGCCGTCTTTCCCGCCGCACGGCCGGTGCTGGTCGCCGCGTGCCTGTTCGTGTTCGAATACAACATCCGCAGCGCGAGCATCCTCGGGGTCGTCGGGGCGGGCGGCATCGGGGTCGTCGGGGCGGGCGGCATCGGGCAGGACCTGATGTATTATATCGAATGGCGCGAGTTCCCCGCCGCGGCGGCCGGGTTGGCCATGATCCTCGTCGTCGTCATCGCGCTCGATTCCTTCTCGGAGTGGTGGCGCCGACGGCTGGTGAAAGACCGCGGCACCTGATGCCCCTTCGCCGCCCCGAACCCTTCCGCCCCCGGCAACGCCGCGCGCGTGCGCATCCGCCCCGGTTGGAAGCCCGCCGCGCCTCCCCTAAAATGGCTGCTGCCGACAGTTACGCAAGAGAGTAGCTCTTTCGTTTTACGGTGCAGCCCAAGAGAAAGTAGCAGGCACGCCCCAGCCCTGCCATCCGCCGAACTATCGACAACCTGGGTTGACTCCCGACACCTTGCACCGGGAAACGGAAAACCAACGAAAGTTCCTCCATGCCCGTCGAAGCCAAGCCCCTGTTCCGCCCCGACGTGCTCCGGGCCCGCTTGGCGGGGTTCGCCCTGCCTGAGCGAGTCGAGGCCTTCCGCCC
>PWXP01000373.1 GCA_003561895.1 Planctomycetaceae bacterium
ATAATTCCCGGGAAAAACGGCCGTCTGACCAAACATAAGATACATTATCGGACGTTGGCGGGGCGTCACGCATCGGCCCCATGCCGCGGGAATGCATGCTTCAGCGTGCTGTTGGAGTTCACGCTTCAGCGTGCTGTTGGAGTTCACGCTTCAGCGTGCCGTTGGAGTTCACGCTTCAGCGTGCTGTTGGAGTTCACGCTTCAGCGTGCTGTTGGGAGTTCACGCTTCAGCGTGCTGTTGGGAGTTCACGCTTCAGCGTGCCCGTCACCTCTGCGTCACCGCGCCGACGAACAAGAATGTCCATCCTGCCGGTGGAGCTGCTTGGCTTGCGGAGAGACCCGTCAGCCGCGCCAGCGGACGAAGGCTTCCATGGCGTAGTATTCCGGGAGCCCGATGCGGTTGTAATGGTCGGCCGTCGCCCGGTTGCGGTCCTCGGCCCGCTTCCAGAATTCGCGCGGGTCGTCGGGGCCCGGGAACAGCGCCGAATCCTTCTGCGATTCGTGCCGGAAGATGGCCTGCTTCTTCAGCCGCAAATCGCCCGGGCTTAGCGGAACCGCCACGTCGATCTCGTCCAGCGGCCATTCCTGCCACGCGCCGCGGTACAGCAGCACCTCGGGCCGGCCGCCCGTTGCGGCCTCGATCTGCCGGAGGGCCCGGAAGATGGCATCGGCGCAAACGCGGTGGGTGCCGTGGGGGTCGGAAAGATCGCCGGCCACGTACACCTGGTGCGGGCCGACCTGCTCGATCAGCTCGCGCACGATACGCACGTCGTCCTCGCTGATCGGCTTCTTGGCGATGGTGCCCGTCCGGTAGAACGGCAGGTCGATAAAGTGCAGGTGCTCCTCTTTGCAGCCGCACACGCCCGCGGCCGCTTTCGCCTCGCTCCAGCGGATCAGCGTCTTGATCTTCAGCACGGCTTCGTGGTCCGGCTCGCCGGGGCCTTTCGAAGCGAGCGATTGCACAACCTGCGACTCCAATTCCGGCGTCTTCCGGTCGTCGATGCCGAACTGGCGGTTCAGTTCGGTCACCAAGTCGGCCAGCGTGAGCGCGTCGTGGTCGAACACGGCGATGTTGCCGCTGGTCATGTAGGCGACGTGCACCTCGTGCGAGTCCTCGACCAGGCGGATGACGGTGCCGCCCATGGAGATGACGTCGTCGTCGGGATGCGGGCTGAAGATCAGCGCTCGCCGCGGCTCCCGCCCGGCCGGCTTGTATTCGATGGTGTCGAGCATCCGGCGGAACACGCGGTGGGCCACCCGGGGGGCCGGGCCGTGATTGCGCAGCAGTTGGTGCAGGCCGTGGGCGCGGAAGTCGTCGCCGTCGAGTTTCAGCAGCGCCTTGCCCGTCCTCTCACACAACCACAGCACGGCCCGCTTGATCAAATCGGCGGTCCACTCAACGCCGCCGAGCATCCAGGGCGTGACCACGGCGGTCAGTTCGGCAGCGGCCGCTTCGTCGACAAAGACCGTGGCGGCCGGGTGCTCCCGCAAGTAGCTGGCCGGCACGGCGTCGGTGGCCGGGCCTTCGACGGCCTCCCGAATGATCTGCGCCTTATGCTCGCCGAAGGCCATCAGGATGACCCGGCGCGCCTCGAGGATGGTTCCGATGCCCATGGTCAGCGCCTGGGTGGGTACGTTCTCCTCGTGGAAGAAGTCGCTGGCGGCGTCCTTTCGAGTAACCGGGTCGAGCGTGACCAGCCGGGTGCGGCTGTGCCGCTCGCCGAACGGCTCGTTGAAGCCGATGTGGCCGTTGCGCCCCACGCCCAGCAGCACGGTGTCCAACCCGCCCACCCGGCGCATCTCCGCCTCGAACTGGCGACAATGTTCCTCGACGTCTTCCGGCGCCACGGTGCCGTCGAGAATATACACGTGGTGGGGCGGAATGTTGACGTGATCGAAGAAGTTCCCGGCCATCCATCGGCGGTAGCTTTGGAGGCGGTCCGGGCCGATGCCGTAGTACTCGTCGAGGTTGAAGGTGAGCACCCGGGAGAAGTCGAGCCGCTCCTCCCGGTGCATGCGGATCAGCTCGCGGTACACCCCGATGGGCGTCGAGCCGGTCGGCAGCCCGAGCACCGCGTTCTGGCCAATGGCGTTCCGCTCCCGGATGATGTTGGCAATGGTTTGGGCGACGTGCCGGGCCACGTCGGCATTGGAGGCAAAGGCGAAACAAGGGACCTTGGTTCCGGGAATCGGTTGCGCGGGTTGGATTTGAATCATGGTTGGGTGCTGCCCGCCCCAATGAGCGGCTCGTGATGGCAGGGACTCAAGGGACTAAGTTGCGCGGTGCAGCCGGCCGGCCCCCTGTGGGCCGGGCCGGCAACGGCATAACCCCTCATTCTAGCACGTTCTTCTTAATCCGACTAGGGCCGGCTCCGGTGACCAGCCGGCTCCGGTGACCACCGAGGGGCACAAGTACCCAAACCGCGTGCCGTGCCCCTTCGCCGGAAAAAGTGGGCAGGTGGTTGTCGACTCCTGTCGTTTCCCCAGCCGCCACCCGATGGGTGGGCGCCCTTGCTGGGGTTCCTGGCGGCTCCGAAGAAGCGTTCTATTGCCATACCCTCTCGACAGGGGCCCGCCCATTTGCGACAATGCCTGTACATGCATACACAGGAGGTTTATATGGGTGCTGTACGAGGCGTTCCCCAGCCTTTTCCGTACCAGGGAAGCAAGCGGCAACTTGCAACGCAGATTGTAGCGTGCATTCCAGCCAATACGCAACGCCTTGTCGAGCCATTTGCCGGTTCGGCGGCGATCTCGCTCACCGTTGCGCACGGTGGGTTAGCGGACCGTTTTCTCCTGAATGACGCTCATGATCCTTTGATGAAACTTTGGAGAAAGATCGTCGACGAACCGGAAGACTTGGCAAAACAGTACGAGGCGCTTTGGTTGGCGCAGTGCGGAAAAGAACGCGAGTATTACGACTGGGCACGGGAACGGTTCAACGAATCACATGAACCTCATTTTTTTCTTTACTTGCTGGCCAGGTGCGTTAAGGCTGCTGTTCGCTATAACAGAAGCGGACAGTTCAATAACAGTCCCGACAATCGTAGGCGCGGCATGCGGCCCGCGACGATGCGACAAAACATCATGTGCGCGTCAACGTTGTTGCATGGCCGAGTGAGGTTGACGTGTGAAGATTATCGTGAAACGCTGGCCAACGCCACACCCGAAGACGTCGTTTACATGGATCCTCCATACCAAGGCGTATGCGGCAGGAAGGACCATAGGTACTGCAACGGCGTCACTTTTGAAGCCTTCGTGCACGCGCTGAACGAACTGAACCGCTCCAGTGTCCCGTTTATAGTCAGCTATGACGGGCGAACCGGCAAAAAGGCTCACGGCCGACCGCTGCCCAAGAGGCTGCGCCTTGAGTGTTTCGAGGTGCATGTGGGGCGCTCAACCCAAGCAACCTTGTTGGGGCGAGCAGATGCGACCGTTGAATCGCTCTATCTGTCACCCGTTCTACTGGCGCGGCTGGGGGCAGTTCCCGATTGCCTCCTGCAAGACGAACCGCAATTGACTCTCTTTGGCGATTCATGAGCAAACACAAGGTTCCGAAACAAGTCCTCGACAAGGCGAAGCTTATCACGGGCAAGCGGTCTCGATTGGTCGTTGATCACATTCTGAAACACGGCAGTATTACCACAGAGGACCTCGAGAACTATGGTTACAAGCACCCCCCGCGCGCCATCCGCGATGTTCGCGAACAGGGTTTGCCGCTTGACATGTTTTGGACGAAGAACACCAGTGGCCGTAGGATTGCCGGCTACCGATTGGGGGACGTAACAGCCATCCGGAACGATCGCCTTGGCGGCAGGCAAGTTCTTTCTAAAGAGGTCCACTCGCGTGTGTGCAATCGTTACTCGTCGAAGTGTGGGATTTGCATCACGCGCTATGAGGCGCGGTATCTCCAGTTGGACCATAGGATCCCTTTTGAGGTTGGCGGTGAGCCAGAAGCTGTCGACGTGAGCGAGTATATGCCGCTCTGTGGCTCATGCAATCGCGCCAAGTCTTGGTCTTGTGAACATTGCCACAATTGGGGGCACAAGAAGGATCCGACGATCTGCGGAACGTGCTATTGGGCAAGTCCGGACGACTATAATCACATCGCAATGAAGCAGATTCGCAGGATCGATATTGTCTGGCAGCACAAAGAAGTCCGGGATTTCGAAGCAGTCGCACAGGCTGCAGCAGAGACGGGCGAACCGATGCCGGAGTTTGTCAAACAGGTCCTACGTCGGGCATTGAGTAAGGAGAACCCATAGCCGCGGCGAAGCAAACCGACGTGCCCACAGTGGTCAACGAACTGCTCAAGTCCGATATGCGCATCGCAGAACTCCTGCGATAGGCAAAGCCGCACTGTCTCCTCATCCCCTGCCCTGCCCGGTCACCACCATATTGTCGCGGTGGATCACTTCATCGTAGGGGCGCTGGCCGAGGACCGCGGCAATCTGCGGCGTACGCAGGCCCTTGATCCGGTCGAGGTCGTCGGCGGTGTAGTTGGTCAGTCCGCGGGCGAACTCGCAGCCGTCGGGGTGGCGCAGGCGGACCACGTCGCCCTTGCGGAAGCGGCCCTCGACGCTGACGACGCCGATGGCCAGCAGGCTGCGGCCCTGGTTTTCCACCGCGTGCCGCGCGCCCGCGTCGAGCACGAGCGCGCCGCGCGGCTGGACGGTCAGCCCAATCCATCGTTTGCGGGCGGCCACGGTCTGCCCCTGTGCCAGGAACAGGGTGCCCGCCGGTTCGCCGGCGACGATGCGCGTCAGCACGTCGGGGCAGGCGCCGCCGGCGATGATGACGTTTTCGCCGCCGGTGGTGGCCAGCCGGGCCGCCTCCAGCTTGCTGGCCATGCCGCCCTTCCCTAACCCCCCGCCGCCGTCGCGTACGAAGCGGAGGATCGAATCATCCAGCCGGGCGACCGTGGGGATCAGGCGGCTTTGCGGGCTGCGGGGATCGCCGTCGTAAAGCCCGTCCACGTCCGAAAGCAGCACCAGCAGCGGTGCCCGGATGAGGTTGGTCACGATGGCCGCCAGGCGGTCGTTGTCGCCGAATGCGGTCTGCAGCTCGTCGACGGCAATGGTGTCGTTCTCGTTGATGACCGGGACGGTGCCCAACTCCAGGAGCGTGAGGATGGTGTTTCGGGCGTTGAGGTATCGGGTCCGGTGCTCCAGGTCGTCGGCGGTCAGGAGGATTTGGGCGGCGTGGCGCCCGTACCGGAACAGTGTCCGTTCATAGGCCTCGACCAGCACGCTCTGGCCGACGGCGGCCACGGCCTGCAAGTGCGCGAGGTCGGTGGGTCGGCCGGGCAGCCCCAGGCGGCCCACGCCGGCCCCCACCGCCCCGGAACTGACCAGCACCACCCGGCGCCCCGACTCCATCACCGCATGAACCTGCATGGCAAGTTGCTCGATCCGTTGCGAGTCGAGCCGGCCGGCGGCGTCGGTGAGCACGCGCGTGCCGATCTTCACCACGAGCGTCGTGGCGGTGGTCGCGATTTCCTGTCGGAGCAAGTCGGGCATGGTGTCTTTCTTGGGCGGATGACAAGTGAGAATTTACACGTAGGATGGACATTTCTGTCCGTCGGGCTGAAGACGGGCAAGAATGTCCATCCAACGGACAAGAATGTCCATCCTACCGTGTCGTGCGGCGCGCTCCTGGCCCCCCTGCCCTACCCTTGTGCGGCCAGCCGGGCGAGCAATTCGCGGGCGGCCGCAACGGGGGCGGCCGCGCCGGCTACAGCGCCGCCGACGGCAATCCGGCTGAAGCCGGCCGCGATGACCTCGGCGAGGTTGTCGCAAGTAATACCACCAATCGCAAACGCCGGCAAGCCGATCTCCGCCGATACGGCTCGCAGCAAAGCAGGACCAGGAAAGTGGTCGAACGACTTGGTGCCCGAGGCGAACACCGGCCCGACTCCAATATAGTCGGCCCCGTCGAGCACGGCCTGCCGGGCCTGCTCGATCGAATGGGTCGATACGCCGACCAGCGTGTCCGGGCCGACGATTCGCCGGGTGTCCTTGACGGATAACTCGTCCTGGCCCACGTGCACCCCGTCGGCGTGGCTGAGCACCGCCAAGTCGGGCCGGTCGTTCATCACGAAGAGCGTTGAGGAGCCGGCGGTCACTTCGCGGAGGCGCCGGGCCTGGGCGAGGAGTTCGCGGTCGGGGAGGCGTTTGTCGCGCAACTGAAGGATGCCGACGCCCGCTTCCACCAGGCCTTCCGCAAGCCTCCTGAAATCGGGTCCCCTGCCCTGCCCTTCCAGCAGCACGTACAGCCGGGTTTCGGCCAGGCGCTGGCGGCTGCGGCGGGCAGTGTCCACCGCCCGGTGCAAGGTATAGCTAGCGTAACGGAGTTGCTTGAAATGCCCGGCTGCCTCGGGATCGACCAGTTTTCCGAACTCTTCGAGCGAGCGGAGCGATTCCTGCAAGCGGGCGAAATTGGCGGCCAGCACAGCGGCGGCATCCGCGCGCCACGCTTCGGCCGACGTGGTCAACGGGGTGCCCACGTCGGTTTGGGTTTCCCGGGCCGCCAGCCGCTGGGCGGTGGGTATGCCCGCCAGCGCCTCGGTTAACGCGTGCCGCAACCGCTTGCACTGCCCGGTGAGGAAGCCGTCGTCGAGCACAAAGCGGACGTAGTCCTCAATCACCCGCAAAGCCTCGCGGGCGCGGTTCGCGGCGGCGTCGAGAATTCGGAGGGAGCACACGGCCAGCTCTATTGGGTGGTACTTCTGACTCTATCCTGGGCAATCGCCGAACCGTAATTCGTTTGGTTCCCAGTGAAGAATGGCGATCTGGCCTGCAGAGCGCGCCAGGAGTTGGGGGTAATGGCGCCAGAATCGGGGCAAAGCAAGGTGTCTCATAATGGCTGGGCCGATCCCCCCTCGTATTTCTGCTCCACTTCAGCAAGCAACCCGGCTTCGTAACCGTTCACGGGGCGGCCGGGGATTGGACCATTTTTCGGCCAACAAACGCCATCTTCAGGGAAAGACGATGCCCGAAAAATGGACCTGTCCCCTTATCGGCCGAAGGGGACAGGCCCATTTCTTGATGCCGTCCCTGCCCTATTGGTCTGTCCAGCTAGTGTTTACCAATAGCAGAGCGCCACTTGTGCATACAAAACGCGCCATATACTCGAATACCCCAACTAGTAAAGTCTAGCTGGACAAACCACTATTATGCCGTCCCTGCCCTATTATATTGTCCCTGCCGGAGAAAACAAGCAGGAGCCGGTGCCAAATTTGGGCCCTGGTGGTGGTTAGACACCACCTGACGGGCTGGCTTCGCCGAGTGGAGACCTCATTCGCCCTCCCTCCCGGACCCAAGCCGACGTGCAGGTAGCCCGCAACTCGCGCTTTGCTAGCAATGACAGCAGAATTGCCAGCGCGGGGCGCTATCCGCCATCGGCAACGATCTGTCCGTGGGGAATCCACGGCAAAGGCTCGCGCGGCGGCGGGCGTCAGGTAGTAATGTATGGCGTGTAAGTGTCGCCCAGCAATGGGGTTATGTTAAGGCGCCTCCGTGCTCTTCTGAAGAGGCTCTTTGTTGCCTTGATCGAACCGTATCTGCGAGTTACAATTCCTTGGCGGCCGGACGGCGGGTTTTCGCCAATCGGCCTGATGAGGGGAAGGTGGGGCGACGGAGTGACCGATGTTTGGCAGGAAGCCATGGATGACGTTGTTGTGGCCCGGGTTAACCCAGGTTTGGAGGCGGGGCAGTTGGACCGCGCTGGCAGTGGCCGTTGCCGCAGGGGGCACGTTGAACGCCGCCCTGCTCGCCACGCTCGTCTGGCGCGACCTTCTGCCCGAGGAGGTGCGTAACGCCTTGTGGCTGGTTATCGGCGTCATTTGGGCGGCCGGTGGCTTCTACTCGGCGTTTTGCGAGTCGGGAGTCCCGCCGCATCGGCGTTTGGAGCCGGCGGAGGATTCCTTCCCGAAGGCCATAGCGGAATACTTGAAGGGAAACTGGTACGAGGCTGAGCGGGCCCTGGCGACGCTGCTCCGGCAGGATGTGCGGGACGTCCCGGCCCGGCTGTTGCTGGTGTCGCTATTGCGGCGTACGGGGCGGCTGGAGGAGGCCGGACGACAGCTCGACACCTTGGCCCGGTTCGAGGCGGCCGACTCCTGGCAACCGGAAATGGACCGCGAGCGGCAACAAATTCAATATAGTCAGTCAAGCGAGCCGGAGGCGCCGGAAGGGCTGCGGCCGGCCGCGTGAAATCATCAGGGAGTAAGAAAATGTACGAACGCTTTACCGACCGTGCCCGAAAGGTCATGCAATTGGCCAACCAGGAGGCGCAGCGGTTCAACCACGAATACATCGGCACCGAGCACATTCTGCTGGGGCTCATCAAGGAAGGCAGCGGGGTGGCGGCGAACGTGTTGAAGAATCTCGACGTCGATCTGCGGAAGATCCGCCTCGAGGTTGAGAAGTTGGTCCAGAGCGGGCCCGACATGGTTACGATGGGCAAGCTCCCCCAAACCCCGCGCGCCAAGAAAGTCATCGAGTACTCGATGGAGGAAGCTCGCAATCTCAATCACAACTACGTGGGCACCGAACACATTCTGCTGGGGCTGCTCCGGGAGCAGGAGGGCGTGGCGGCCCAGGTGCTAATGAACCTCGGGCTGAAACTCGAAGACGTCCGCGAGGAAGTGCTGAACCTGCTCGGCCATGGGCTGGAGGGCCCGGAAGGCGCCGAACGCAGCGGCGCAGGCGGCGGCGGCTCGGAAGGCCAGCGCAGCGGGAAATCGAAGACGCCGGCGTTGGACAGCTTCGGCCGCGACCTGACCGAACTCGCCCGCCAGAATAAGCTCGATCCGGTCATCGGCCGCGAGAAGGAAATCGAGCGGACCATGCAAATCTTGTCTCGCCGTACGAAAAACAACCCCGTGCTGCTCGGCGAGGCGGGCGTCGGCAAGACGGCCATCGTCGAGGGCTTTGCCCAATGCGTCATCGCCGGCGACGTGCCCGAACTGCTGATGGACCGCCGCATCGTCGTGCTGGACCTGGCCATGATGGTGGCCGGCACGAAGTACCGCGGCCAGTTCGAGGAGCGCATCAAGGCGGTGATGAACGAGGTGCGCCGCGCGAAGAATACCATCCTGTTCATCGACGAGCTGCACACGCTGGTCGGGGCCGGCGGGGCCGAAGGCGCTATCGACGCCAGCAACGTGCTCAAACCGGCCCTCAGCCGCGGCGAAATCCAGTGCATCGGCGCCACGACCCTCGACGAGTACCGCAAGTACATCGAGAAGGACAGCGCCCTGGACCGCCGGTTCCAGATCGTCATGGTCGAGGCCAGCTCCAAGGCCGAGACGATCGAGATCCTCCGCGGGCTGCGCGACCGGTACGAGCAACACCACCACGTGCAGATCACCGACGACGCCGTCGAGGCGGCCGTCGAGTTGTCGGGCCGGTACATCACCGGCCGGTGCCTCCCGGATAAGGCCATCGACGTGATCGACGAGGCCGGCGCCCGGGTGCACCTGAAGTCGATGACCCGGCCGCCGGATCTGAAAGAAATCGACGATCAGGTCGAGCAGCTCAACAAGGAGAAGGAGGAGGCGGTTGCCAACCAGGACTTCGAGAAGGCCGCCAAACTGCGCGACCAGGCCGACAAGCTCAAGCGGAAGAAACAGATGATCACGCAGCAGTGGCGCGAGAAATCGCGCTCGACCGACGGCGTGGTCGATGAAGACGTCATCGCCGAGGTGGTTTCCAGGATCACAGGCATTCCGCTCACCCGGCTGTCGACCGAGGACTCCATGCGCCTGATGCAGATGGAAGACGACCTTCACAAGCGGGTGATCAGCCAGGACGAGGCGATCAAGTCGATCTCGAAGGCGGTGCGCCGCAGCCGGAGCGGATTGAAGGACCCCAAGCGGCCGACCGGCTCTTTCGTGTTCGCCGGGCCGACAGGCGTGGGCAAGTCGCTGCTGGCAAAGGCCCTGGCCGAGTTCATGTTCGGCGACGAGGACGCGCTGATCCAGCTCGACATGAGCGAGTACATGGAGAAGCACAACGTGAGCCGGCTGGTCGGGGCTCCTCCGGGCTACGTCGGCTACGAGGAGGGCGGTCAGCTTACCGAGAAGATACGCCGCCGGCCGTATTCGGTGGTCCTGCTCGACGAGATCGAGAAGGCCCACCCCGACGTGTTCAACATGCTCCTGCAGGTGATGGAGGAAGGCCGCCTGACCGACAGCTTCGGCCGCAACGTCGACTTCCGCAATGCCATCGTCATCATGACCACCAACGCGGGCGCCGAAGCCATCAAGAACGAATCGGCCTTCGGCTTCCAGAAGCCCGACGCCGACGCTTCCTACGAGAGCATGAAGGACCGCGTGCAGGAGCAGATCGACAAGGTCTTCCGGCCCGAGTTCCTCAACCGGGTCGACGACGTCATTGTCTTCCGCCACCTGACCGGCGACGACCTCAAGCAGGTCATCGACCTGGAACTGGCCAAGGTGCGCGAGCGCCTCGGCGAACGGGGGCTGGCCCTGGTGCTGACCGACGAGTCGAAGACCTTCCTGATCAAGAAGGGAAGCAACCTCGACTTCGGCGCCCGGCCGCTGCGGCGGGCGATTGAAAACTACGTCGAGGACCCCCTCTCCGAGGAGCTGCTCAAGGGCGAGTTTCAGGGGAAGGACACCATCGTCGTCGACGTCAAGGAAGTGGGCGGCAAGAAGCAACTCGTGTTCGAAGGCCGGACGGCCGAGACGCCCGAAGAGCCCACCCCGGTGGGCGCGGGCGCCGGGGCCGAAGGCGGCGACGCGCCGTAACTTGCCGCCGAGCAAGGTCGAGTCGTCGTGACCTTCGATGCCGACTACCTCGCGCTCCATCGATCCGGGGTCTCCCACGCGGGCGTCGTCTGGTGCCCGGAGCGGAAATACTCGGCTGGTCCGTTGATCGGCATCCCCCCTGCCCTTTTCGTTGCCCGACGCTGGAGTTGGAGTTCACGCTTTAGCGTGCGAACCGAGGATGTGCAACCCTGCCCGCACGCTAAAGCGTGAACTCCAACGGTGCACGACCGTAAGCCCGTGGCTGCCGCCGGCCTCCTGGAGACAAATCTTCGTGGCTGCCACCGCCTGCCGCCGGCGCGAAATCCCCAATCGCCCCACGCCTCCCACGCGGCATGTCTGCTATAATGCGCAAAGCCGACTCAAGCTGAACAGTCGCCGTGTCGAAGTAACAAGATGGGTGTGTGCTCCCTTTGCGCGGGTGGTGTGTCCATGGCAAGTATTCCCGAAACTCCGAGCGAAAACGCCTCGATGAGCGGCAACGGCGTAGCCCGCGCGTTCGCCGAATGGATTGCCGACCTCGGCGCCCTGGTGGTCGATTGGATCACGGAACTGGGCAATGTCTCGCTGTTTGCAGCGCAGACGGCGCGGTGGTTGTTCAGCCGGCGCCCCCGCAAGGATACCCTGCTTCCCTGCTTTTACCAAATTGGCGTGTTAAGCCTGCCGGTGGTGGCCCTGACCGGCACGTTCATTGGCATGGTGCTAGTGGTGCAAACCTACGTGCAGTTCCGCATGCTGAATATGGAAACGCGGCTGGGGGCGGTCATCAACATGTCGCTGGTGCGCGAACTGGGACCCGTGCTGGCCGCCACCATGCTGGCGGGCCGGGTGGGTAGTTCGATGGCCGCCGAATTGGGTACTATGCGGGTGACCGAGCAGATCGACGCACTGACGAGCATGGGCGCCAACCCGATCCATTACCTCGTGGTCCCCCGCTTCCTCGCCTGCCTGCTGCTCATCCCCGCCCTGACCATCATGGCCGACTTTATGGGCGTGGCCGGCGCCTTCTTCTACGCGGTGTTGCTGCTGGAGATCGACTGGCACCATTACCTAGTCAATTCGCAACGGTTCGTGGGGAACTTCGACGTGTTCGCCGGCGTGTTCAAGAGCTTGTTCTTCGGCGCCGCCATCGCGCTGATCGGATGCCACCGCGGTTTTCACTGCGATCCGGGCGCGGAGGGCGTCGGGCGGGCCGCCACCACCGCCTTCGTCGCCTCCTTCGTGGTCATCCTCTTGTTGAACCTGCTGCTGGGCATCATGCTCGACGGCATCTACTACACCCTTTGGCCCGAGGCGCCGAAAATCCTGTAACCTCTGTGCCACGCCCCCCTGCCCTGCCCCATCCGCCATGGTCGATGCCGCCCAAAACCTGAAGCCGAAGCCGCTGGTCGAATTGGTGGGACTCCACGTCGGGTTCGACCAACTCCGGGTGCTGCGCGACATCAATTTGGCGGTCGCCCGGGGCGAAACCCTCGCGGTCATCGGCGAGAGCGGCTGCGGCAAGACCGTGCTGCTGAAGACCATCATCGGGCTGCTGCAACCCAACCGCGGCAAGGTCGTGTTCGACGGCCGCAACCTGGCCGACATCGCCGAGCGGGACCTGCCCTTACAGCGGGCGCGGTTCGGGTTCGTGTTCCAGCAGGCCGCCCTATTCGACAGCCTGACGGTAGCGCAAAACGTCGCCTTCCCCCTCCGCGAGCACACCCGCAAAAGCATCGCCGAAGTCCGGAAGATCGTCATCGACCGCCTGGCCGAGGTCGGCCTGCCCGAAAGCGTGCTCACGAAGAAACCGGCGGAACTCTCCGGGGGCATGCGCAAGCGGGTGGGGCTGGCCCGGGCCATGGCCCTGAACCCCGAAATCATCCTGTACGACGAGCCGACCACGGGACTCGATCCGATCATGAGCGACGTGATCAACGAACTGATCCTCAACATGCGGCAGTTTCATCCGGCAACCGCCATTGTGGTGACGCACGACATGCGCACTGCGCGGAAGGTGGCCGATCGCATCGTCATGCTGTATCCCTTGGCGCGGCTGGGGGACGATCAGCCGCAAATCATCTACGACGGGCCGGCCGGCGCGATCGATTCGGCCGACGACCCGCGCGTCACCCAGTTCGTGCGCGGCGAGGCCCGCGAACGCCTGACGGAAATGCGCGCGCAGAACGGGAGCTGAACGATGGACGAGCGGATTATCCAGTTTCGCGTCGGAGTAATGGTGTTCGCCACGATCCTCATCACGTTGATCCTCGTGTTCATGTTCGGCGATTTCCACCAGATCATCCACGGCACGTACGAGGTGCGGGTGTGGCTGCGCGAAGCGCCGGGCGTGGCCGTCGATACACCGGTGCGCAAGAGCGGCATCCTGATCGGCCGGGTAACGCGGATCGAGTTCGCCGACGGCATTCGCAACCCTGACGAGGTCCGCAGCGCCTTGGGCATCAGCGAGGACGAGTTCGAACGCGGCGTGGTCCTGACCATGGCCATCCAGGCCGATAAGCGGATCTACGCCGACGAGATTGCCCGGGTACGAACCTCCCTGTTGGGCGACGCCGTGGTGCAGATTGTCCGCAACGCCAACCACGTTTCCGGCGTGCCGGGCCCCAAGGGCTTTGCCGGGCCCGAGGGCCCCGCCGGCCCCAGGGAGCCCGTGGAGGCCGACCAGTGGATTCGCGGCGAAATTGCCGAGGACGCGATCGAGACCGTTCGCGATCTGGCCCCCAAGCTCGAACAGGTCATGGACTCTATCCACGAAAGCAGCGAGACCATTGGCGACTTGGCCGCGAACTTCCACCGGCTGCTCGACCGGCACGAAGAGAACATCGACCGCACCTTCGCCAAGACGGCCGACACGCTCGACGCCGTCGAGGAATTCGCTGCCAGCGCCAACCGGATCCTCGGCGACGAGCAAACGCAGCTCGACTTCCGCCGCAGCTTGGAGCGATTGCCCGTCGTCCTGGAAGACACCCATAAAGCCGTCGTGTCCATCGAGCACAGCATGGGCAACTTCAACCGGACGCTGCGGAACATCGAGGACTTCACCGAACCGCTCGGCCGCGACGCCGAGCAGATGGTCGCCCGCGTCGACAGCAGCCTCGCCCGGCTGGACCAGCTTGCCGGCGAACTGGTCCAGTTCAGCCAGGCGATCAACAAGCGCGACGGGACGCTGGGCCAGTTGATCCACAACCCGGAACTCTACCACAACCTCAACCGCACTATCCGCAACGTCGAGCACCTCACGCGCAAAGTGGAGCCGATCCTCGACGACGCCCGCGTCTTCTCCGACCGGGTCGCCCGCAACCCCGGCGTCCTCGTCCGCGACGCCGTCCGCCCCGGCCCCGGGCTGAAATAGGGTGCGGGGCGCCCTTACCACCGGAACGGTTTCCAGGAATGTCCGCATTCGCCGCATGTATAACCGCCGTCGGACGGGCAAGAACGGCGCTGGCGCTACAACTCCCAACCCTCCCGCCGCGGCCAGCTCAGCCAGCGGTTGGCCTCCTCGGGGTCGACGATCCGGCCCTGCCGAGGGTCGTATTCGATCGTTTGCCCGGGAAACAGCCCGGCCACGTGGCTGAGGTACAGCAACTCCATCATCGTGCCCGAGTGGTCCAGGTTCGAGATGGGCGTGGCCTTGCCGCGGCAGGCGTCCATCCACTCGGGCTTGTGTCCCCGCACCCGCGGCAGCCGCTCGGGCCGCTCGGCGGCCTCGGGAAACTCGCCCGTCGGCAACACGTGGCAGATCGAGTTGTGCGAGTTGGTATGCACGGCCCCCTTGCTGCCGGCCAACGTCTCCGCCGCGAAAATGGACCTGTCCCAACCGCCCACCCCTGCCCTGCCCTCTTCGCCGGCGCCGGGTTCCGGCGCTATTCACATCAAAACGGAAGTCACTGTTGACCGGCCGCGCGCCGTCTTTCACCTGCCCGCGCTTACGCTGTTGCCGGGTTTGGGTACCTTCGGCGAGGAGAAGAGCCAGGCCGTGCTGCCCGGCGTCGAGTACCTGGAAAACGAGCCGAGCAGCATCGAGGCCGATACCCCCCTGCCCTTCTCCGCCACGCTCATCGGCGGCCGGGGCGAGACGATCAATGCGGCGGTTGAGCAATACGTGGCGCTTTCCGGCGGCCTCCCACCCGTGCCGGAATATGAAGGCGACTTCGAGGGCGCGGTCCGGCTGCTTGCCGCCGGCTGGCTCGATTCCGCGCTCCACGAAGACGGCACGTGGCGCCATGCGGTTTGGGGCGACCGGTTCCCTGCCCGACCGGCGGCCGACGCCCCCGGCTACATGCTGTGGCTGGCCGAGCACACGGCCGACGCCGAGTTGGCCGGGCGGCTGCGGGCAGGCGTCGAGCGCGGGCTTCAGCGGCTGGGCCCGGGCGGGAATTGGGAAGCCCGATGCTCCCACGCGGCCCGGCCCTTCGCACCGCTGCTGTTCGGCCAAATTGAGCCCTACTGGCTGCGGCTGGTGCGCGTGCCCGCCGGGCCGGCGCGCGTCGAGCTGGAAGGCGGAAAGGTGCTAGAAAGGGAATACCATCAAGAGAGAAATACGCTGAACTTACTCGTGGAAGGCCAAGGAGTCCTTCGGCTGACAACTGCTGGATCGGAGGACGAGCAGGTGAAGGAGTGAGTCGGCGGAGCGAAACTACGGGCAATTCCCGACCGCCTTTACGACCAACTCTCCCCTTCTGCGTATTCGGCGTCTTACCGATCTTCTCGGATTGCCAGCAGCCACTCGACCATCGCCGGAATGCCGTCGCCCGTGGTGGCGCCGACCTGGAACACCCGGCCGTCGGGCGCCAATCGCCGGAAGTCGGCGGCGACGCGCGCGGGGTCGAAGTTGGTGTGGCCCAGCAGGTCGCACTTGGTAATGACCAGCGCGTCGGACCCTTGGAAGATGGCCGGATATTTGACGGCCTTGTCGTCGCCCTCGACGGTGCTGAGCACGACGATGCGCAACTGCTCGCCTAAGTCGAAGCCGGCGGTGCACACGAGGTTGCCCACGTTCTCGATAAACAGCAGGTCGATGGCCTGAAGGTCCAGATCGCCCAGGGCGGCGGCAACCATGCCGGCGTCGAGGTGGCAGGCGCCGTCGGTGTTGATCTGCACGACGGGCACGCCGAGCCGTTCGATGCGCTCGGCGTCGAGGGCGCCGGCGATGTCGCCTTCGATGACCGCCGGGCGCGTCCGGGGGCCGAACGCGGCGAACAAGGCCTCCAGCAGCGTGGTCTTGCCCGCGCCAGGCGAACCGAGGACGTTCACACAAGCCACGCCGGCCGCCGCAAGCTTTGCCCGGTTCTCGGCCGCAAGGAGGTCGTTGGCCTTCAGGAGTTTTTTCGCAGCGACGATTCTCATGGTCCGTTCGGCTCCAACTCGATGCTGTCGAGTGTCAGTTGGCGCCCGCCTTCAATGACGACGTTGCCGCCGCCGCACTTGGGGCACTGGGCCACCAACTCGTCAATCGGTTCGGTGTGGCCGCAGTCGCGGCACCGGCAGTCGGCCTGGGGTTCGGTGATGTTCATCCGGGCGCCCTCGACGACCGAGCCGGGGCTGAGCAGCTCGAACGCGAACCGGAGCGAGCCGCTGTGCACGCCCGACAGGCGGCCGACCGCCAGGTTCAGTTCCACCACGCGCCCCTTCTGCCCCGCGCGGTGCAGTTCGCGGTCCACCTGTTCGATCAGGGCTTCAACGATTGCCAACTCGTGCATGGGCGAGGGCGTTACCCGACTGCGGCCAACTGCACCCGGGCGCCTTCCAGCCGGTTGGCCAGCAGTTTGGCCACCTGGCTGGTGAGCCGGTAGCCCAACAGCGGGTCCTTCTCGCACAGCGCCCGCAGGTGGCCCGCGTCGATGCACACCAGATCGCAGTCTTTCGTGGTCGTGCCGATGGCCGTGGTCTTGTAGGGCTCGATCAGGGCCGACCAGACCAACAGGTCGCCGTCGACCAGCGTGTCGACCGTGCGCACCTGGCCGTCGCCCAGCAAGTAGTCGATATTGACCTCTCCCTTGCCGATGATATACAGGACACCGGCGGGGTCGCCTTCGCCGAACATGCGCGTGCCGGCGGGCACGCGCTTTTCCTCGGCGATCATAGCGATCTCTTTGAGGCTTTCATCGCTGACGCCGGCGAAATAGGGGTAGCGGCGGAGCATTTCGGGCGAAATCATTTCCAAGTTCTCCTGCTGGTGGTGGTGATCGTCGAACTACCGGGCATCTTCCGGAGCCGGCGCCGGGTCGGCCAGGATCTCCAAAACGAGCTGCACGGCCCGCGGGATGGCAGCTTGCACCTCCGGCGTGAGCTGCTCACCGAAGTTCAGTATATCGGCTGCTTCAATTCCCACAAGGGCAACCCCCTCGTCCGGCGGCAAGTGCATGCCCGCCTGCCGCCCCAGCGCCAGGGCGGTGGTGAGGTTCGCGTCGTGGGCGGAGGCACTCCTTTGGGTGGGCAGGTCGTCCGGTCGCAGCCGGTGGATCGTCCCCGGCGCCGCGCCGGTCTGGATGGCGTCGATTACCACCGCCCGGTCGTAGCCGATCATCCGCTCCATCAGGCGCAGGCCGCCCCAGTAATCGACGTCGACCTCGACGCCGGCAGCGCCCGCCAGCCGTGCGCGAAGCTCGTCCGCCACGCGCAGCCCCACGCTGTCGTCGGAGACGATCGGGTTGCCGAGGCCCAACACGAGGGTTTTCATCCGTAACTCGTCGGGGGAAAGCCTAAAAAAGGGTAACCGTTCACAGGGCGACGGAGGCAGTTTTCTCGGCTGTATGCGAAGGAGACCGTCCCATTTTCGCGGCGGAAACGGTGAATCATTGGGTAAATCGCCGTTTGGGAGGCGGAACAGGATTGGGCCGACCCATGACGCGCGACGACATCCGTTGGACAAGGGATCGTATGCCCACCTGACGCTACCACGCCGGTCACTCCACCGTCACACTCTTGGCCAGGTTGCGCGGCTTGTCCACGTCGCAGCCGCGCAGAAGGGCCACGTGGTAGCCCAGCAACTGCAACGGCACCACCGAAACGATCGGCTGGAGGAAGTCGTCCACGTTGGGTACCTCGACCACGTCGTCGGCAAGGGAGGCTGCTTCCGTATCACCTCGGCCCACCACGGCGATGACCGGCCCGCCCCGGGCCTTGACCTCCTGGAGGTTGGCCGTCACCTTGTCGTACACCGGCCCTTGCGGCATGATGAACACACTGGGGGTATTCGCGTCGACCAGGGCGAGGGGGCCGTGCTTCATCTCGGCGGCCGGGTAGCCCTCGGCGTGGATGTAGCTGATCTCCTTCATCTTCAACGCCCCTTCGAGCGCGGTGGGGAAGTTGAACTGCCGGCCCAGGTATAGGAAGTTGTCGCACCCGGCATATTTCTCGGCGATGCGGCGCACGGCGTCGTTCGTTTCCAGCGCCCCGGCGACCATCTCGGGCAACTGTTCGAGCTGCTCGATGACTCGCAGCCCGGCGTCGAAGCTCAGGTGCCGCAGCCGGCCGAAGTACAGCGCGAGCATGGCCAGCACGGTGCATTGCGAGGTGAACGCCTTGGTCGAAGCCACTCCGATTTCCGGTCCGGCGCGCAGGTAGATGCCGCCGTCCGACTCCTGGGCAATCGTACTGCCCACTACATTGCACAGCCCGAGCGTGCAGTAGCCCTTCCGCTTCATCTCGCGCAGGGCGGCCAGGGTGTCGGCCGTTTCGCCGCTTTGGGTAATGGCGAACACGAGCGGATGGCCGCACAGCGGCGGGTTGCGGTAGCGCAGTTCGCTGGCGTACTCGACTTCGACGGGAATTCGGGCCAGGGCCTCCATTTGATATTCGCCCACCAGGGCCGCGTGCCAACTCGTGCCGCAAGCGGTCATCAGGAACCGGTCCACCGCCCGCAGCTCGTGCGGCGCCAGGTTCAGCCCGCCGAACTTCGCCGTGGCCGCGTCGTGGTCGATGCGGCCGGCCATGACGGCGCGGATCGTCTCAGGTTGCTCGAAGATTTCTTTGAGCATGTAGTGATCGAAGGGGCCGAGTTCGACCTGGCCCGAGTCGATTTCGAGCTGTTCGACCCGGTGCCGCACGCGCCCCTGGTCCCGATGCACGACGCGCAGATCGCCCGGGGTGACCACGGCCAGCTCGTGCTCGCCAAGGTACACGATGCGGCCGGTGCGGCCGACCAACGGCGAAGCGTCGCTGGCGAGGAAGTGCTCGCCGCGGCCCACGCCTACAATCAGCGGGCTGCCCCGCCGCGCGGCGATGAGCACGCCCGGCCGGCGGCGGAACATCATTGCTACGCCGAACGTGCCCCGAAGTTGGGCCAGCGCTTCGGCCACGGCCGCAACCAGGGCTTCGTAGCCGTCTGCGGCCAAATCGGCGTCGGGGCCCGCCCCCTTCAGGCAGTGGTCGACCAGGTGCGCGATCACCTCGGTGTCGGTCTCCGAGAGGAACCGGTATCCGTCGGCCAGTAGCCGCTGCCGGAGCGCGGCGTGGTTCTCGATCACCCCGTTGTGGACCACGGCCACCGAGCCGTCGCCGCCGAGGTGGGGGGGGGCGTTCGCGTCGGTCGCGGCGCCGTGCGTGGCCCAGCGGGTGTGCCCAATGCCCATTGCGCCGGGCGCCGGCGCCCGCTCCAGGCGGGCTTGCAGGCGGTCCACTCGCCCGGCCGTCTTGACCAAGTGCAGCACACCATGTCCGTCGAGGGTGGCCACGCCCGCGCTGTCGTACCCGCGGTACTCCAACCGGTACAATCCGTCCACCAGGAACTCGGCGGCCTGGCCGCCGCCCACATATCCGACAATACCGCACATGGACATTCACCCCGTCAGGGATAGAACCGTCTTGGCAGGTGCTCTCCTAGGGCGAGCGCTCCGAAATAACTTGGTTAGGCGGGCCCCTGGGCCGGCGCATGGTACGCGCAACTATAGCTTGGTTTCGCTCGGCCGGGGCTCGTACTCGAACTCTTTCCAGACCATCGGGCGGCGCAGTTGGGGCTCGATGCGGAGCACGACCTCGCCGTTCTGGAAGATGCGCACCGTGCCGTTGCTTTGGCTGACGGTCACCGCCACCGCGTTGGTCGCCCGGCTCACCGCCGCCGCGGCCCAGTGTCGCGCCCCGAGGCCCTTCGAAAGCGTGACGTCGGCCGCCGAGCAGTCAAGGTACCGGCAGGCGGCCTCGACCGTCCCGTCGGCCGAGACGACAATCGCGCCGTCCATCTGTGCGATTTCCTTCATGCCTTCCCGCACCCGGGGATCCCCCAGATTCCGCTCCTTGCGGTTGTAGCCGCGCACCGGGTCGAACCCGGCCGGGTGGCTGGTGGCGAGCACCTTCCGGGCGTCGCCCACCACGAACAGGGTGCCCATCGGCTTTCCTTCCCGCCCTTCGCGCCCGATCTCCACGGCCAAGTCGACCACCATTTTGAGGGTGTCGAGCGGCACGCGGGTC
Source organism: Planctomycetaceae bacterium (assembly GCA_003561895.1). Classification (GTDB taxonomy): domain Bacteria; phylum Planctomycetota; class Planctomycetia; order Pirellulales; family Thermoguttaceae; genus PWXP01. The sequence goes on from PWXP01000373.1 coordinate 20,200, forward strand.
TCGAGTCGGCGCAAGTCGCGCCCGGTCAGCCGGTTCAGGTGCTCGTCGAGGTTGATCACGCTGATCGAGTCGATCGTGTCGGCGTCGAACCCGGCGTAGAGAGCCACCACCTGCGAGCCGGGCGAGAAGAGGTCGTCGGCAACCGCCTCGAGCACCGCCTGGGTCAGCCGCTCGTAGACGGGGGTTTCGGGCATGCCCACGTGCACGAACTCCAGCCCCTGGGCGGCCGCCCCCGCCGGCTCCTCGCCGATATTGCCCGCCACAATAACCTTCCGTTTGCCGCTCAGTCGCTTCAGCCGCTGCCAGTCGGCCGGGCCGTCCAGCAGCAATAAAACACCCTCGGCCGCGACCGAGTCGGCCACGGATCCTGCCAGCGAAAACAGCTTGTGAAATCGGTCCGTAAAGCGAAGCGCCTTCATCCTTGTTACCGCCGTGAGCTGGGCGTGAGGCGTGTCCTTTTAGCAGTAGTTGCCTCATCATAGGGCCGGCCCTGGGAAAATTCAACAGGTCGTCGGGCTGCGCGGGCGGCCCGGGTACATTTCAGCTTTTGCGCGCCTGGCTGTTCAGGTGAAACACTTTCGGATACGCACTTTGGGGAGCCTGGCGTATTTAGAAAGATGGCGCTGTGGTCTCCGGTCCTTTGCCCGAAACTCTACCCGGTGCATCGGAGTGGTCGAATCCTTACTGATGGATGCGCGACGGCATCGGGTCGCTTTGTCGGCTTGGGCCGGCTACGCGCCTTGGCGTCGGGGGGATACGCGGTGTCTTGGAACTGCTCGAACCAGTTTCGCCGAGGCGGTCAACGCGACGACCGCCGCCGGCTCCTATTCAACGATGAGCTGTGCCGCAGCGGCGCGGCATCGCGTACGCAGCCGGGCGGTTCACGAAACCTGCACCCCCGAAAATCGCCCAACTATGGCGAGGATGCAATGGCGGAGCAACCACGGGTTACCGATCTGCTCCCCCGCCGATTGCCGGCCTATTTCCTCCTGCTGCTGCTCGGCGTGGCGTTGATCGGGGGAATCGCCGTCCTGGCGTCCTGGGTGCCGGCGCTTCCGCTGTTCGCATCGCCGGATGGCGCCGGCGCATTCGATTTGGCCCGCACCGGCAGTCTGGCCTCTTGGTTCTCCTCGGTCGCGCTGCTGGCCGCGGCGGTGGTTTCGGGGTTGGTGTACTCAGTACGCCGCTACCGGACGAACGATTACCGGGGCTACTACCGTATCTGGCTATGGGCTGCTACGTGCTGGGCCGCGCTGAGCCTCGACGCGACCGCCGGGTTGCGCCTCGATTTCCAGCGTGCAATGACCGAGCTTACCGGCACCCCCCTTTACGCCGACGGCTCGCTCTGGTGGGTCGTACCGTATCTGGTGCTGCTCAGTGCGCTCGGCTCGCGGCTGCTGCTGGATACCTGGCCTGCCCGGCTGTCGACCGCGGCTTTTCTGACCGCCGGCGGGTGCGCGACGCTGGCCGTGGGGGTGCGGCTTGGCTGGGGCCGCGCCGGGGACGGGCCCGACGCGGCAATGCTCGCGGCCGGCGCCGAGATGCTCGGTTGCTGGATGCTGCTGGTGGCCACCACCCTGCACGCCAGATACGTCGTGCTCGACGCCGAGGGGCTGCTGCCGGTTCCGGAGCCCGAGGGCGACGATTCGCCGGCTTCTCGGGGCCAGGAAACGGAATCGTGTGAGGGATCGGAGGGAGGGGAATGGGTGGCCGTCGACGCGCCGCACCCGTCGCCTGTCCCCGCGCCGCGGCGGCGGCCGGTCCAGCCGGAGCCCGAGGCGGAGGCACCCGTTGGCCGCAAATTGACCAAACAAGAGAAGAAGGCGCTGCGCCAGCGTCTCCAACGCGAACGTCTCCAGCGCGAGCAGTCGCAACAAAGCCAGTGGGGCTAGCACGGGATACCTTGCCCTTTTCGCGCCTGACTCTCGTTCCACAACGTTGCGAGCGAGTTCCGGTAACCGTTCACGGGGGAGTGTCCCAATTTTGTGGCGGAGAAGGTATCCCTCGTGGATAACGCCATTGCGCCGCGAAAATGGGACTGTCC
>PWXP01000588.1 GCA_003561895.1 Planctomycetaceae bacterium
ACTATACTATATGCTACCGGTTCACACTCACGGCGATTCCCGAGCCGGATACCTGCGTGCTGCTGCTTTGCGGGTTGAGCAGCGGGTTGCTTGCGTGTCGGCGCCGCGCGGGCTGAGCGAGATGCTTCGCGTCCGCCTCGGTCGCCATTTCAGCGAGGCAGCCTTCGTGAAACAATGTCCCATTCCAGGCCTGCTGGCAGCTTTTGTCACGGCGGTCGCCGTAGCGGCGCCGGCGGACACGGTCGTGTTGTATGATCCCGAACTGGGTACGACGCCGGACCGGCAGGGCTGGGCGTATGTGACCCGACCGATGCTGGTTGCCAAGGCGCAGCGGTCGTTTGCTGAGGGCCTCACGCACCTCGATACGACGCCCGTGATGGGCGAGTGGGCCGGGTTTCTCAGCCGGGTCAACGTGGGCCGGGTGAACTTGCTCCATCCCCGCATGCCCGAGCTGGACCGCCACACCGGCTACACGGTCCGGTTCCGCGTGCGCGTGGCCGAGGAGAAGCACACGGGCAACGACCGCGCGGGGTTCAGTGTGATCGTGGTGGGCGACGATTTGTGGGCCGTCGAGTTGGGCTTCTGGACGGACGCGATCTGGGCTCAATCGGGTCCCCACCCTCGCAACCCCGACGAAGGGCTCTTCACCCACACGGTCGAAACCCGCCGAATCGACACCACCGAATTGACCCGTTACGAGTTGCGCATTTTCGCGGATTCGTATTCGCTGTTTTCGGGCGAGCGGCAGGTGCTCAGCGGCCCGCTGCGCGATTACTCCCGCCACGGGCATCCGGTGTACCGTCAGGCCAACACCATCTTCCTGGGCGACAACACGAGCCGCGGTGCGGCGGTGGTCGAACTAGGCCGGGTGAAGGTGCGAACTGAACCGGCTCCTTAGGTGGGCGGCTCGGAGGCTTCGTCCACCCGCCGCAATCCTGGCCGCAATTCTGGCCCCCCTTCACGGCGCCCGGAGCAAAGCGTATCATGCACTTTGGCTACCCGCCCGGTTCCCTCGTCTGATTTCGACTCGATCATGACCCGCACGATTACCTTTCCACCCGCCGACCCACCCGAAGCCAACGGCGCACGTACCGCGGGCTGGTGGCAAGACGGCGCGGAGGGCAGCGTCCTGTGCAACCTCTGTCCGCGGCATTGCCGCATCGCGCGCGGCAAGCGCGGGTTCTGCTTCGTGCGCGAGAATCGCGGCGGCCGGCTCGTTTCCGCCACGTACGGGCGGAGCACCGGCTTCTGCGTCGACCCGATCGAGAAGAAACCGCTGTATCAGTTCTATCCCGGCACGCCGGTGCTGTCGTTCGGCACGGCGGGCTGCAACCTGGGGTGCCGTTTTTGCCAGAACTGGACGACCACCCGCAGCCGCGACGTGGCCGCCAGTTCCGAACTCGCGCAGCCCGAAACTGTGGCCAACGCGGCGCAGCAACTCGGCTGCCGGAGCGTCGCGTTCACGTACAACGACCCGATCATCTGGGCCGAGTACGCCATCGACACGGCCAAAGCGTGCCGCGCCGCGGGAGTTGCCACCGTGGCGGTCACCTCCGGCTACATCGCCGAGCAGGCCCGGCCGATGTTCTTCCGATACATGGACGCGGCCAATATCGACCTGAAAGGATTCACCGACGCGTTCTACCGCGAGTTTTGTGCCGGGCAACTGGCGCCCGTGCTCGATACGCTCCGCTTTCTGGCCGGCGAGACCGACGTGTGGTTGGAAATCACGAACCTGATCATTCCACAGGCCAACGATTCGCCTGAAGAAATTGAGCAGATGTGCCGGTGGATCGCCCGCGAGTTGGGCCCCGACGTGCCACTCCACTTCAGCGCGTTTCATCCGGACTTCCAAGTGAACGACCGCGGGCCCACACCCCGCGAAACGCTCCTGATGGCACACCGGATCGCCCGCCGCGCCGGATTGCATTACGTGTATACGGGCAACGTCCACGACCCCGAGCACCAGGCCACGCTGTGCCCGAAGTGCGGGCAGGTGGTGATTGGGCGACACGGCTACACCCTTAGCCCGTACGACATCCGGGACGGCCGCTGCGCCAACTGCGGCGCCCCGATTGCCGGCCGATATTCCGACGGCCCCGGCGACTGGGGCGGGCGCCGCGTGCCCGTCCGCATTGCCGACTATGCCGTGCCACCACGCCCGCGCGGCGTCCGGCAAGCGGTGTCGCCGTCGACCAAGCCGGCCTTGACTGCCGAGCAGGAAGCGCGGCTGCTTCGCGCCGCCGGCGAGCGGGTTCGCGCCGTGGTGCTGGGGACTTCGCCCGAACCGTGGGAACAAACGCTTGCCGAAATTGGCGAACTACCGCTGTACGGGGCGTTTGTAAGTCTGAAACGCGAGGGGAAGCTGCGCTCCTGCTGCGGGTGCTTGGGCGATGCCATGCCGCTTTGGCAGGCGGTAGACCGGGCAGCCGATCGTGCCGCGTGCGACGACCCCCGCTTCCCTCCCATCGGGCCCGACGAGTTGGACCGGCTCGACATGGAGGTTTGGCTGCTTTGGCACCCGGAACCCGTCCTGCAGCGGGCTGATGCCCGCGCCCGGGCGGTGGAAATCGGCCGGCACGGCGTGCAGATCGCCCGCGGCGCCGCCCACGGACTGCTGCTGCCGGGCGTGGCCATCGACCACCGCCTCGACGCGGAGGGCTTCCTCAAGCAAGTGTGCCTGAAGGCCGGGTTGCCCCCCGACGCTTGGAAGCAGGACGACACCACGCTGATGACCTTCGAGGGCCTCGCAATTCGCGGGAAGCTTACCGCCGACATCCGGCCGCCGGCCGTCGCGGGCATGTTCTACCCGGCCGAGCCCCACGCCCTCGAAGCGATGCTCGACGAGCTGATGCCCGATCGGGTCGAGCCGGCCGCGTGGGCCGGAGCGATGGTCCCGCACGCGGGTTGGGTGTACTCGGGACGCTTGGCTGCCGCAACGCTAGGCCGGGTGAACATCCCGCCACAAGTGATCATCCTTTGTCCCCGCCATCGGCCCGTCGGCGCGCAGTGGGCGGTGGCGCCGCACCACGCCTGGGCCCTGCCCGGCACCATCGTACCCTCCGATCCCCAACTGGCCGCCCGCCTGGCCCGCGGTATCGAGGGACTGGAACTCGACGCCGCGGCGCACCGGCAGGAGCACGCCATCGAGGTGCAGTTGCCGCTGATCGCGCGGCTTCGGCCCGACGCGCGCGTGGTGGGAATCGCCATCGGTGGAGGCGACCTCGACGGAATCGAGCAGTTCGGCCGGCAGCTTGCCGACGTGCTGCGCCCCCTCGACCCGCAACCCTTGCTGGTCGTTTCGACCGACATGAACCACTTTGCCGACGACCGGCACACTCGGGCGATCGACCGGGAGGCGCTCGACGCGCTGCGTTCGCTCGACCCGGCGCACCTGTACCACACCGTGCGCGAGCGGCACATCAGCATGTGCGGCGTCATGCCCGCGGTAATTGTGATGGAAGCGCTCCGCGCACTGGGCGCGCTGAACCGGGTGGAGGAAGTAGGCTATGCCACCAGTGTCGACGCCGGCGGCGACACGTTGCGCGTGGTCGGCTACGCCGGCATGCTCTTCGCCTAACCCGCACCCGATGAACATGATCTTCGTCAGCGCGCTGAAGGGGGCCGGCGACATGCGGTTCGTGCTGCTGAGCACGGCGGTCGTTTCCGCCGTCGTTTCCGCCGTCCCTGTACTTGCGGTCTGGTTGGGGATAAGCTATTTCGGCCTGGGGCTGCTGTGGTCCTGGGGAGCGATCACCGCCTGGACGGTCGCCTTGGGGATCGTTTACCTCGCCCGCTTCCTCCAGGGCCGCTGGAAGACCATGCGCGTGATCGAGCCGGGCTACCCGGCCGAGCCCACCCCCGAACCTCCCGAACCGGCCGTCGCCATAGGCGGAGAGTCGCCCTGACATGCCCACCGACCACTGGCAATCCATCCTCAGCATCATCATCTCCGTGTTCCTGGCCGTCGGAGCGGGGGCCGCGATGCGCCGTCTGGGCTGGCTGACGGCCGAGGCCGACGACAGCCTGCTGAAGCTGGTCATTCGGGTGCTGATTCCCTGCCTGATCTTCCGGGTGGTGGTCGACAACCCGTCGCTGCGGCAGCCGGAGAACCTGCTCCTGCCCCCGTTGATGGGGTTTGGGCTTTGCGCGCTCGGGCTCCTGGCGGCCTTGGGCGTCTCTCGGCTGGGGCATCGCGCCACCGGCCTCGGCACCGCCGGCCAGCGCCGCACTTTCGCCACGTGCGTGGGCATTTTCAACTACGGCTTCGTACCCATCCCTCTGGTCGAACTCCTCTTCGACGACAGCACCCTCGGCGTATTGTTCGTCCACAACGTGGGGGTGGAACTGGCCATCTGGACCGCCGGCCTGCTCGTGCTCACCGGCTCGCTGGGCCGCGACTGGTGGCGCCGCGTGCTCAACCCGCCCAGCATCGCCATCGTCATCGCCGTCGGCCTGAACCTGCTTGGCGGGCGACCGTACATCCCGGAGCCCGCCTTCCAGGCCGTCTCGTTGCTCTCCCATGCCGCCATCCCCACGGCCCTGCTGCTGGTCGGCGCCACCATCGCCGACGAACTGCGCGCCGGCAACGACGGCCTGACCACCGCGCAGAGCGCCAAGATCATCGGCTGGTCGTTGGGCCTGCGCCTGCTCGTGTTGCCCGCCGCCTTCGTGGCCGCGGCCCTGCTGATTCCCGCCGGCATCGAACTGAAGCGGGTGCTGGTGATCGAGGCCGCGCAGGCGTCGGCCGTCTTTCCCATTGTCATGGCCCGGCACTACGGCGGGCATCCCGGCACGGCGCTGCGCGTGGTGCTGAGCACTTCCCTGGTAAGCCTCGTGACCATGCCGCTTTGGATCATCCTGGGGCTGGCCCTGCTGGGTTGACGTGAGAGAAGCGTGGCCGGCCGCTTGAACCTGAAACGTGCGTCCGTCAGATGGCGAGCCGTTTGGGAGTTTTTCGGCATCTACTGCAAGTAGATCCAGTAACGGAACGGCCACCCCCAAATGCCGATGGCCGGATTGTCGGCAATCGGCGCCGGCACGGCCTGCGGGGTAAGGGGCGCGCCGCCGCGCTGACACCGGCTGAGAATCTGTTGCCGGGTGGCCTGGGGATCTTGAATCAGTTGCAGCAAGATGGCGATGGTCTGCTGACTCGTAGGACGGACCGTAGGCCGAGCGGCCAAGGTCGCTCTTCGCTGTCCAAGTTATCTGAAGCCCCAGTGGGGGGTGGGGATGTGAGCGTCTTGCATGATGCGGGCCATGCGGCGGGCGATGTCGGGGTGATCGGCAACGATGTTGTTTTGCTCGCCCAGGTCGTCCTCGAGGTGGTAGAGTTCGATGTCGCCGGTCACGGCCGGCACGCGGACCGCCTTCCACGGCCCCTCTCGCACCGCCTGCGCGGTCCGTCGCTCGTGGAACTCCCAGTACAGGTAATCGTGCTCGGCCTGCTCATCGTCGTCGCCCAGCAGGGCGGGCAGCATCGAGATCGACTGCCGATCGCCCTCGGGGACCCGTGTGCCGGCAAGGTCGGCGAAGGTGGCCATCATGTCGCCGAAGTAGCTGATGTGATCGCTGGTGGTTCCGGGTGCGATCCGGCCGGGCCAGCGCGCGATGAACGGGACGCGGATGCCGCCTTCGTAGAGGTCGCGCTTGATGCCGCGCAAGTTCCCGTTGGGGTTGAAACGCCCCAGGTTGTGGCGTGATTCATTGTGCGGGCCGTTGTCGGAAGTGAAGAGGACCAGCGTGCGCTCGTCGATTTCCAGCTCGCGCAGCAGGGCCAGCAGTTCGCCGACGTCGCGATCCATGCGGGTGATCATCGCCGCATGGCCCTTGTCCTGATCGGGCCAGTCGCGGTCGGCGTAGATGCCGTAATCGGGGATCTCGGTGCCGTCGCCTTCCTGCCGCATCGCTTCGTTGTTGGCGTGCGGAATGATCATCGAAAAATAAAGAAAGAACGGCTCGTCACGATGTTGCCGGATGAACTGCCGGGCCTCGGCGAGGAACAGGTCCGGCGTGTAGTCGACCTTCTTTTCCGCGACGCCCATGCCTGCGCGGGGGTCGTCGAGGTCGCGGTACGGGTGCCACTTCGGGCCGCTGACGTTCCGGAGTTCGACCACTTCGCCGTTGCGGATGAGAAATTCCGGGTAGTAGTTGTGTGCGTGAAACATGTTGACGTACCCGAAGAAATGGTCGAACCCCACGTCGTTGGGGTTGGTCAGCGCTGCGGGTGAGCCCACGCCCCACTTGCCAATACAGGCGGTCGCGTAGCCGGCGTCGCGCAACATGCCGGCAATGGTCGGCCGCTCGGAGGTCAGCGCGTTGCGCGGCTCGGCAAGGTTGCCGCGGATAGGCGTGCGGCCGGTGTGCCGGCCCGTAAGCAGCACCGAGCGGGCGGGGGCGCAGACGGTAGACCCGGCGTAGTGCTGGGTGAATCGCATGCCCTGCTCAGCCATCCGGTCCAACTCGGGGGTCTGGATCACCCGCTGCCCGTACGAGCCCAGTTCGCCGTAACCGAGGTCGTCACTGAGAATGTAAATGATGTTCGGCCGGGGGGCGTCTTCGGCAGCCGGCGCCGGACGGCCGAAGATGAGAGCCGATATGCTCAAGGCAAGCAGCAACTGTTTTGGCATGGTGCAGGTTCCCGGATGGGCGTGGTGGTTCGGTCTTCTTGTTTTTTGGCGCTTCCGTTTCTGGGTGCAGGCCTCGCCAATGTAGTAGGCACGCGCCGCTGTGCCGTCCCCCGGAAAAACAGTCTGCTAGAAACGGAAGCGCGTCTTTTTTTACCGCTCAACGGGTCGACTATAGTCCCGCGCCGGCGACGGGTCAAGCGTCTAAAAACGTGGGATTAGGCTTCCAGCGTGCCAGCAGAAAAGTCAGGCTGGAAGCCGGTATCCCGTAATTGGGCTCGGTTGCGGCGCGTCGCAGTAGTCAAGGCGGCGTCCTGCTGTTACACTGGCCGTTTTCCCGAAATGCCCGACCCCAGAGGCCCGCTGCCGCCATGGATTCCCGTACCCGTTTGCTCACCGCCCTGGCCCACCGCGAGCCGGACCGCGTGCCGCTCGATTTGGGCGGCACGCAGGTTTCCACCATTCACGTGGTAGCGTACCGGAACCTGTGCCGGCACCTGGGCATCGATCCGGAGCCGGTCGAAATGGCGGATATTGTCCAGCAGGTCGTCCGGCCGGGTGAGGAACTGCTCCGGCGGTTGGAGGTCGATACGCGCGGCCTGTTCCCACTGACCAGCCACAACTGGGGCTTCGAGCAACTCGACGACGCCGGCGACGCTTGGCAGCACGTCGACGAGTGGGGCTTCACGCAGCAGTTGAAGAAGGAGCACGGCCATTGGTGGTCGCAGGTGGGCTTTCCGCTCGACGGCCCGGCGGTCGACGCGGCCGCCCTGGCCGACTACCGGTGGCCCTACGCGGCCGATCCGCGGCGGATCGAAGGCCTCCGGGAGCAGGCCGCGGCGTTTCGGGCGGCGGGGAAGGTGGTGGTGTGCAAGGGGCTTTGCGCCGGGATGTTCGAAATGGCCCAACGCCTGCGCGGCATGTCGAACTGCCTGTGCGACCTGCTGGCCGATCCCCAGACGGCAACCACCCTATTCGACAACATCCTGCGGCTGAAGATCGAGTTCTGGACCATGCTGCTCGACGAGCTGGGCGACCTGGTCGACGTCGTGGCCGAGAACGACGACTACGGCACCCAGCAAAGCCAACTCATCTCGTACGATACGTTCCGGCAACTCATCGCGCCGCGGCTGCGGGAGTTGATCGGCTTCATCAAGCGGAAGCACGCCGAGAAGCGGCCGCCCGGCGAGCCGGCCTACGTCTTCTTCCACAGTTGCGGCAACGTGCGCCCCTACCTGCCCGACTTCATTGACATGGGAATCGACGTCCTCAACCCGGTGCATGTTACGGCAACGGGCATGGAGCCGGCGGCGCTGAAGCGCGACTTCGGGCGCGACATCACCTTCTGGGGCGGTGGGGTCGATACCCAGGGCATCCTGCCGGGCGGCACGCCCCAGCAGGTGCGCGACGACGTGCGGCGCAACGTCGAGGCCCTGATGCCCGGCGGAGGGTTCGTCTTCAACACGGTCCACAACATCCAGGCTGACGTGCCGCCCGAAAACATGGTGGCCATGTGGGAGGCGCTGCGCGAGATGACGTGGTACAGCGCCCCGGGAAATTCGAGCCGCAACGCTCGGGCCATGGTCTGATTCTCCCACACCCGACCGAATCCTGGAACACGAATCCCTCATCCCGGTCTGACCCCACACTGCCCACACACTGCCCACACTGCCCCCCCGGCGACCGCAGAAAGACGCCGCCCTGGCAGTTGACTTCCTAGCGTAATTATGGCAAAATGAGGAGTTGAGCCAATGAGAGTCGCCCCGATGGGGGGAAGTACGCAACAACTTCGCCAAATACATGAACGAGTGCGAGAAAGAAGCTACATTGGTGCGGAAGCTGCATGGTGACCGTTGCCACAAGCCCGCCGCAGGAGCCGAATGATGAAAAGCACTGTTCCCACCCGCACGTTGGTTTTTTTGGCGGCATTGACTTTGCCAGTGGCGACGGCCGCTCCGGCGCCGGCTTCCCGGCCCAGCCCCGAGGCCGAACAGGCGGCCCGGCATATTCTCCGGCAAAGCGGTGTGCAAGGCGGGCTGGTCGTGCACGTCGGCTGCGGCGAGGGCCGGCTGACCGCGGCGCTGCGCGCCGGCGATGGCTACGTGGTGCATGGGTTGGAACCGGACCCCGAGTGGCGCGAGCGCGCGCGGGCGCACGTGCGGTCGCGGGGACTTTACGGGGCGGTGGCCATCGACCATTGGGACGGCACGCGGCTGCCCTACGCCGAAAACCTCGTGAACCTGATCGTGGCCGACGCGCCGGGCGACCTGCCCAAGGAGGAACTGATGCGCGTGCTGGCGCCGCGGGGCGTGCTGATGCGCAAACACAACGACGCGTGGACCAAGACCGTCAAGCCCTGGCCCGGCGAAATCGACGAGTGGACCCACTACCTGCACAACCCGAGCAACAACGCGGTGGCCGACGACGCGGTGGTCGGCCCGCCGCGGCGCTTGCAGTGGGTGAGCCCGCCGCTGTGGGCGCGGAGCCACGAACACCTGGCCACGCTCAGCGCGGCGGTTTCGGCCGGTGGGCGGATGTTCTACATCATCGACCAAGGCCCGGCGGCCGACGTCACCCTGCCGCCGCAGTGGATGCTGGTCGCTCGCGACGCCTTCAGCGGCGTACCACTTTGGGAGCGGCCGATGGGCACGTGGGAATGGCGGCTGCGGGGGTTCCGCAGCGGCCCGCCCGACCTGGCACGCCGGTTGGTGGCCGTGGGCGATCGGGTGTACGTGACCCTTGGGTACGGGCAGCCGGTTGCGGCGCTCGACGCCGCCACGGGCGATACGGTTCGCGAATACAAGCAGACCGAGAACACGCAGGAGATCCTGCTTTCCGAGGGCGTGCTGTACATGGTGGTGGGCGAGGAAGCGCCGGAGCCGGCCGCCCAGGCCCGCCGCGCCGCCCGAACCGATCGGCAGTGGCATTGGTGGCCCATCTACCAAGAGCCCCGCCCGAAGACGCGCCTGCTAGCCGTCGATGCCGAAACCGGCCGCACCCTGTGGAGCCAGGCGGGGCAGGCGGCGGAACACGTGATGCCCACCACACTGGCGGTGGCCGGGGGTCGGGTGTATTTCCAGAACTCCGGCCATGTGATGTGCCTCGACGCCGGCGACGGCAGCGAAATCTGGCGGGCCGCGCGGCCCGTCAGCCGCCGCCGGCCCGCCTGGACCGCCCCCACACTCGTGGTGTACGACGGCGTGGTGCTTTCGGCCGACCGCGAGGTGCCCGAGGCCGGCGCCGAGGGGGGGGAGGTGGAGTGGACCGTGACCAGTCGGGGCGGCGTCTCGCCAGCCGGCGAACTGATCGCATTCTCGGCCGAGACGGGCGAGCGCCTCTGGTCGGCGCCCTGCCGCGAGGGCTACAACGCGCCGGTCGACGTGCTGGTGGCGGGCGGGCTGGTGTGGACGGGGAACTTGGTGGGGGCGCGCGATCCGGGCATCGTCCGGGGGCTCGACCCGCGCACCGGCGAGGTCCGGCGCACCCGGCCGCGCGACCAGGAGTTCTACCAGCCCATCATGTCGCACGCCCGATGCTACCGCCACAAGGCGACGCACCGGTATCTGGTTACCGGCCGCACGGGCGTGGAGTTTGTTGACGTGGAAAGCGGCGAGGCCTTTGCGAATCACTGGGTCCGCGGCGAATGCCAGTACGGCATCATCCCCTGTAACGGGCTATTATATGCCCCGCCGCATCCCTGCGCGTGTTTCATCCTGGCGAAGCTCAACTCGTTCCACGCGCTGGCGCCCGGGCCGGTGGAACTGGACGAGAGCGAGGCCGAGGGCGACCGGCTCGTAGAAGGGGCGGCGTTCGACGCGGTCGAGGCGGAAGCCGGCGGTGCGGACGATTGGCCCACCTACCGGCGCGACCCGGCCCGCGGCGGCGCGACGCCCGCCGCCGTTTCGCCCGACGTGAAGCCGGCCTGGCAAACGGCGTTGCCGGCGCCGCTGACGGCCCCGGTGGCCGCGGCCGGCCGCGTGTACGTCGCATCGACCGACACGCACACGGTGCACGCGCTCGACGCCAAGACCGGTGAGCAAGTATGGCAATTCACCGCCGGCGGCCGCATCGACTCGCCACCGACGGTGTGGAACGGGCGCGTGCTGTTCGGCTCGGCCGACGGCCGGGTGTACTGCCTCCGCGCCGCCGACGGCGCACCGGTGTGGCGGTACCGCGCGGCGCCGAAGGATCGCTTGGTGACTGTCCACGGGCAACTCGAGTCGGCCTGGCCGGTCCACGGCAGCGTGCTGGTGCTGCCCGAGGCCGACGATCCCTCCCGCGCGGTGGTTTACGCCGCGGCGGGCCGGTCGGGGTACCTGGACGGCGGCATCGTGCTGGTCCGGCTCGACGCGGCAAGCGGCCGGGAGCTGTCGCGCACGGTGGTCGACAGCCGCGACCCCGAAACCGGGCAGCAACCGCACCCGTTGCCGCGCCCCGCGCCGGGCTTCAGCATGCCCGGCGCGCTGAGCGACGTGCTTTCCGCCCAGCAGGGCTCGGTGTTCATGCGGCACCTGCGGTTCACCCTTGAGGGCCAGCCGCGGGAAAAGACCGTCGCGCACCTGCACAGCCCGGCCGGGTTCCTCGACGATTCGTGGTGGCACCGCACCTACTGGATGGTCGGCACCGAGATGCACGGCGGCTGGGCCGGTTGGCCTACGATGGGCAGCCAAGTTCCCAGCGGGCGGCTGCTGGTCGTCGACGGCCAAACGGTGTACGGATTTGGGCGCGACCGCTACCACCGCGACGGCAGCCACGTGGGGCTCGGGCGGGCCAACTATCGCCTGTTCGCCCGCAGCCTCGCGGCCGATGCCCGCCGAAAGGCCGAGAAGGAGGTGTTCCTGTGGGAGCGGCGCGTCGAGCCGCTGGTGCGCGGCATGGCGCTGGCCGGCGATACGTTGTTCCTTGCCGGCCCGGCCGACGCGCTGGCCGCCGAGGACCCGATTGCCGCTTGGGAAGGGCGCGCCGGGGGGCTGCTGTGGGCCGTTTCGGCCCAAGACGGCGAGAAGCGGGCCGCTTATCCTCTCGACGCCCCGCCGGTGTTCGACGGGCTGATCGCCGCGCCCGGCCGCTTGCTGTTTTCGGCGACCGACGGCCGGGTGGTGTGCCTAGCCGGAAGATAGCTCCCATGGTTTCCTGGAGGTGTATCCGGCGGTTCGTCTGTACCGCGGCTACTCGGCAGGGTCGACGTAGTACAGCATCTGGGAGGCCACGTCAGTTCCGGATCACTGCGTCTTCCTGGGAATTCGGGCTGTAAACTGGTTCAGGTCACGATCCGATTCGAGTTCCAATCCCGGCGCGGCGGCCAAAGCGCGGCGGATGCCGGTGCCGATGCCTCGGTAGGGCAGTTCCTTGGTCGCGAATGAGGCGATGACCGGGTTGCGGATGTTGGACACGCCGCTGCGGATGTTCGCGACGGTAATATTGTTCGGCAGCGCGCCGGAGCTGATCAACTCAATACGATTGTCAAAAACCACGACGCGCCAGGGCGCCGAGATGAAGTAGTCGCGGTGCAGGAGCATATTCACGACCAGTTCTTCGAGCGTCACACGGGAAACCTCGAGCTTCCCTTCTACATTGAAGCCTTGGGCGCCCTGCACCCGGTGGAGGTTCCGAGTGAGGAAGGACATGGTTCGGGTGTACAAGTCGCGCAGCGAGCCGCCGATGTCCTCGCTGTCACGGTACTTTTCGCCGGCCGGATCGTTTCCCACGAAGCACACCGCCTTGACGACGAACGCGGGGCGGTGCGCCAGCGGATGCTTGCCAAAAAGCAGCAATCCGGCAAGGTTCAGGGTTTCGTCCTTGCCCAGCCGCAGGTTCTCTAAGAGTTGGGTCATGGTCATGCCGGAATTCCGGAGCGAATCGTCGAGCGATTCTCCGTAATGCTTGCTGAAGAACTGCTCGAAATGGTAAGTGTTCACGGACCGGCCGCCGATCCGCTCGAGACCCTACCCGTGTTCGACACAGCACCCCCGCTTGCATACCAGGCCGCGGGCGGGGATAATCCGGCGAACCGTTCCACTATCCTTCAGGAGCCGAATCATGTCGGAAGCTAACAAGTCGCTGGTACGCCGTTACTACGAGGAAGTCATGGGCGATCTGTCGGGGATCGAGGAGATCGTGGCGGACGATTTCGTCGACCACCACTTTCCGCCCGACATGCCCCCCGGCCCGCAGGGGGTGCGCAAGTTCTTCACCGATTTCGTCGGTAGTGTTTTCAGCGACGTGCGGATTGAAATCGACTTCCTGTTGGCCGAGGGCGACAAGGTCGACTGTCATTTCGTGCTGCACGCCCGGCACACGGGACCGATGGGCAACATTGCGCCGCGGGGCAACCCGATCCGGCTGCCGGCGATCAGCACCTTCCGCATTGCCGACGGCAAGTTGGCCGAGGCGTGGGAGATTTTCGACAGCGGCAGCCTGGTCGCCCAGATGCAGGCCGAGTAAGGCCGGCGGCGCCCGTCACAGCGCGCCGCGGACGACCCAGCTCATATAGGCGAGGTAGCAGGCCAGCAGGGCGGCGCCTTCAAGGCGGTTGATGCGCCCGGGGCGGCCGAAACCGTAGCCGAGGGCGAACAGGGAGAGGGTCAGCAGGGCCATCACCAGCCAGTCGCGCGAGAGGACCTCGGGATCGACTTCCATGGGCTGGATGGCGCCGGCGATGCCGACGACCGCGAGGGTGTTGAAGAAGTTCGAGCCGACGACGTTGCCGAGGAGGAGGTCGTGTTCGCCCTTGCGTATGGCCGCCAGCGAGGAGGCCAGTTCGGGCAGCGAGGTGCCGAAGGCGACGATGGTCAGGCCGATCACCAGATCGCTTACCCCCAGCGTTTCGGCGATTTCCACCGCGCCCCACACCAGCATGCGCGAACTGAGCAGCAGCAGGCCCAACCCGGCGACCACCCAAAAAACGGCCCGCCCAAACGGCATCGCGTAGGACTCGGCTTCCCTGGCGAGCTGGCCGCTGTAACGGTCGCCGCGCCGGCGGACTCCCTGAACGATGGTCCAGGCCATCAACAGCGCGAAGACCGCCAGCAGCACCCAGGCGTCGGCCCGGCTGATCCGGCCGTTGTACAGTTGGAAGGCGGCCAACAGGGTAACCAACGTAAGGACGGGCAGTTCCTTCCGCAGCATCTGGGAATGTACGGCGATCGGGCTGAAGACCGCGGCCAGGCCGAGAATTAGACCGATGTTTGCGACGTTTGACCCGTAGGCGTTGCCCAGGGCCAGCCCCGGGTTCCCCTGGGCGGCCGAGATGGCCGAAACGAGCATCTCGGGCGCCGAGGTGCCGAACCCGATAATGACCATGCCGATAATCAAGGGCGGGGCGCCCACGTTCCGGGCCGTGGCAGCCGATCCCTCGACGAATCGGTCGGCGCTGAACATCAGGAGGATCAGGCCGCCGAGGAGGGCGGCAACGGCCCAGGTCATGAGGTCCGTTCCCCATGGAACGCGGCGTGCCAGAGCAGCAGGCCGGCGCCGACGACCAGCAGGCTGTCGGCCACGTTGAAGGTGGGCCAGGGCCAGGTGCCGATCATCACCAGGATCCAGTCGCGCACGGCGTACACCGGCTCGCCGGCTTCCAGATGCCCTTCCGGCCAGGTAAGGCCGTGCAATCCCAGGCGGTCGTAGAGGTTCCCGAATATGCCGCCCATCACGCACCCCAGCGAGGTGGTCAGCAGCCGGTCTTCAGCGGCGCGGTAGACGAACATCCACACGAGCACCGCCACGGCGGCGAGGATCGAAAGCAACGCGAACACCGCAGTGTATTCCTGGCCGATGCCGAACAGGGCCCCGGTGTTCAGGCTGGTCTGAAACCCGAACACGCCGGGTATTACCCACCAGACGGGTTGCTCCAGCGGCATCCCGAGCCGTTCGAACCACAGCGACTTGGTCCACAGGTCGAGCCCGCAGCCAACCACCGCGATCGCAAGGAATACCAGGATGCGACTCAGCAAGCCCGCTTTCATCGATTCAAAGTCGCCCTATCCCCCTTGTTCCACACGCTCGGCGCACTTCACGCAGAACTCAGCGTAGGGGATGGCGTTTAGCCGGGTCTTCGGAATACGGACGCCGCACTCCTCGCAGGTGCCGTAACTCCCCTCCTCGATGCGTTCGAGCGAGCCCTCGATCTTCTCGAGAATGTCCTCTTCGCTCTGCATGAGGCTGAGGGTGAACTCCTGCTCGAAGTTGTCGCTGCCGACGTCGGCCATGTGGATCGGCATGCTGGACAGGTCGCCGTTGCCTTCCATCCGGCTCTTGTTCAGCGCCGCCTCGGCCATCGAGTTCACGTCGCCCCGCAACCGAGCCCGCAACACGAGCAGCCGATTGCGATAGAGCTTCAGGTCATCTTTTTTCATTGTGTTTTTCATTGTTTTCTCTCCGGGTGGAAACAATTCGGTACCATCCCTCTTCAACCTGCCGAAAACTTCTATTATAGCCGGGCCGGAGACGGAAGTCAAAGAGCCGAAACGGGCCACGCAGGCCCGCAGCCGGGGCGGCGATTTCCCGGGCCGCAGAACCCACCAAACTCCGGATAAGACGACTACCGCACCGGTTGGCCGGAGGGTGGGGGCGGCGAAATTGGCCAAACGGCCGGCCGTGTCCGTTTTTTTCCGGAAAATTGGCACGGATTCCACCAACCGGGCTTACACTTCCGCCAGCGTTGCGGTATGTTCTTACAGGAGAATGCTTTCCCCATAGCCCCCTGGCCGACCCCGTGACTCCTTCGACCGATCAGTTCGCCTACCAACAGTGCATCGCGCCCGACTGCGCGGCTACCTTCGGAATCGAGGAGGTGCTCGTCGCGTGCCCCCAATGCGGCGGGCTGATCGATGCCGCTTACGAATGGGATCGGCTGCCCGTCCCCGGCTCGCTCCGCGTGCTCGAAGCCCAGTGGGCGCGGCGCAGCAACCCGCACGCCTTCAGCGGGGTGTGGCGGTTCCACGACCTGCTGCCCTTCGCCCCCGTCGAACAGTGCGTTACCGTGGGGGAGGGCCAAACCCTTCTGCTGCCCTCCGACGGCGCGGCCGAATACATCGGCGTCCGGCCCGGGCGCCTGCTGCTGCAATACGAGGGCATGAACCCCTCGGGCAGCTTCAAAGACAACGGCATGGCGGGCGCGTTCACGCACGCCCGGCTGGTCGGCGCCGACCGCGCCGCCTGCGCCTCGACGGGCAACACCAGCGCGTCGCTGTCCCTGTATTGCTCCGTCACCCGGTTGCTGAAGGCCGTCATCTTTATCGGATCCGGCAAGATCTCCTACGGCAAGCTCTCGCAAGCGCTCGACTTCGGCGCCCTGACCGTCCAGATCAATGGCGACTTCGACGACGCGATGGCGCGGGTGAAGGAGGTGTCGCAGCAGTTGGGCATCTACCTGGTCAACAGCGTCAACCCGTTCCGCCTCGAAGGCCAGAAGACCATCATGTTCCGGGTCCTCGAAGCGCTCGGCTGGCAGGTTCCCGACTGGATCATCGTGCCGGGCGGCAACCTGGGCAACTCCAGCGCGTTCGGCAAGGCTTTCCACGAGTTGCACCAGCTTGGCCTCATTCCGCGCATTCCGCGGCTGGCGGTGATCAACGCCGCCGGGGCCAACACCCTGTTCGACCTGGTCCACCGCAAGGGGCTGCACTGGAACGGCGGCCGGCCGTGTCGTGACGCCGTCGCGCAGTTCTACGCCGAAATGGACGCCGCCGGGCGCCGCGCCTCGACCATCGCCAGCGCCATCGAGATCAACCGGCCGGTGAACCTGACAAAGTGCCTTCGGGCGCTCGAGTGGTGCAACGGCGTGGTGCGCGAGGTGACCGACCAGGAGATCCTCGACGCGAAGGCCCGCGTCGGCGCCGGCGGCCTCGGCTGCGAGCCGGCCAGCGCCGCCAGCGTGGCCGGCGCCAAGAACCTGGTCGAGGAGGGCCTGATCGATCCGGGCGAGCAGGTGGTGTGCGTGCTCACCGGCCATCAGTTGAAGGACCCCACCGCCACGGTGGCCTACCATACGACCGACCAGGACATGTTCAACAAGGTGCTGGGCAGCCGGGGTGTCCGCCGGGCCGCGTTTGCCAACCGGGCCGTCATGGTGCCCAACGAACTCGACGAAATCGTCAAGGCCATCCGCTTGTACAGTTGACTCCCAATGGAACCGTTCACGGGCCGGCCGGGGAATCGTCCATTTTTCGGCCAACAGACGTGATTTTCACGCAGAGCCGATGACCGAAAAATAAACCTGTCCCCTTACCGGCCGACGCGGACAGTCCGCCGTGAACGGTTACCTTCCAACCACCTGCCCGCAACCGGGACCCAACGCCAATGCTGAATCTCGTGATCCACGGAGCCGCCGGCCGGATGGGCCGGCGGCTGGTCGCCCTCGCCGCCGAGGACCCGCAACTGAGGCTGGTGGCCGCCGTCGACGTGCCGGACCACCAACGGCTGGGCGCCGATGCCGGCGAGCTGGCCGGCGTGGGCAAGCTCGGCGTGCCGCTGGCCGACGCACTGCCGGTCCGCGCCGAACCGGACGTCGCGATCGACTTCTCCCTGCCTGCCGGCACCGAAGCCTTCCTGCCCATCTGCGTGGCCAGCCGGCTCCCGCTGGTGGTCGCCACGACCGGCTTCGACGACCGGCAGGAGCAACAATTGGCCGACGCTTCCGCACAGATCGCCCTGCTGCGCGCCCCGAACATGAGCCTGGCGGTAAACCTGACGATGAAGCTGGCCCGGATGGCCGCCGAGGCGCTGCGGGCACAGGAGGCCGACGTGGAAATCCTCGAGCGCCATCACCGGTTCAAGGAAGACGCCCCCAGCGGCACCGCGCTGAAGTTCGGCGAGATCATCGCCGCGGTGATGGGCCAAACCGACCACCGGCACGGCCGCCACGGGCGGACCGGCGCGCGGCCACGCGGCGAGATCGGCTACCACGCCATCCGCACCGGCGATCACCCGGGCGAACACACCATCGTGTTCTCCATGCTCGGCGAAACGGTCGAGTTGACGGTTCGGGCCTCCAGCCGCGACTGTTACGCGCTAGGCGCCTTGGCGGCCGCGAAGTTTCTTGCAGGCAAGCCTCCCGGCCAGTACGCCATGGCCGACATCCTGGGGCTGTGAATCGGGGAA
Source organism: Planctomycetaceae bacterium (assembly GCA_003561895.1). Taxonomy (GTDB): domain Bacteria; phylum Planctomycetota; class Planctomycetia; order Pirellulales; family Thermoguttaceae; genus PWXP01. The sequence goes on from PWXP01000588.1 coordinate 17,727, forward strand.
AGGCGCCGCAGGAGGGACATTCTTGTCCTTCGCATACAGCCGAGGTAAGCGTTCACGGGTCGGAAATCGTCCCGGTGCTCGGCCGCGGCAGGAAATTAGCCGCAACGCGCTAGCGTCCGGTTCTCGTTTCAAGCCAGGCAAACCGGGGCTAGCGCCCTGCGACTGATTTCCGACCCGTGAACGCTTACCAGCCGAGAAAACTGCCTCCGTCGCCCCGTGAACAATTACGAGTTTCGTGCCGCCGATTTCGATGCCCAAAAGTACGATCGTTACTGCCGAGGCCCCCGAAGCTCGGCCGTCGCCCGCATCGAGCAGAACTTCGGACCGCACATGCTGCAATACTCGGCCGTCTTGCCGGTCTCCTCGGGGGCGGTCTCCGCGCGCATCCGGCGGGCCGTCTCACCGTCCAACGCCAAACGGAACTGCTCCTCCCAGTCGAAGCGGAACCGGGCCCGGCTGATCGCGTCGTCGCGCTGCCGGGCGCCGGGGCGGCCCCGGGCCACGTCGGCCGCGTGGGCGGCGATCTTGTACGCGATGACCCCCTGGCGCACGTCGTCGAGGTCCGGCAGCCCGAGGTGCTCCTTCGGGGTCACGTAACACAGCATGGCCGCGCCGTGCCACGCGGCCATCGCTCCGCCGATGGCACTGGTAATGTGGTCGTAACCGGGCGCCACGTCGGTCACCACCGGCCCGAGCACGTAAAACGGCGCCTCGTCGCACCACTTTTGTTCGAGCCGGACGTTCCGTTCGATCTGGTCCATCGGCACGTGGCCGGGACCCTCGACCATCACCTGGCACCCGCGCTGCCGGGCGCGGCGGGCCAACTGGCCCATCACTTTCAATTCGGCCAATTGGGCTTCGTCGGTGGCATCGGCCAGGCACCCCGGCCGCAGACCGTCGCCCAGGCTCCACGTGACGTCGTACCGGCGGAACACGTCGCAGAGGTCGTCGAAGATCGTGTAGAGGGGGTTCTGCCGATCGTGGGCCGTCATCCACCGGGCCATCAGCGCCCCGCCCCGGCTGACGATGCCCGTGATCCGCCCTTCGGTCAGCGGAAGGTGCTCCTTCAACAGCGCGCAGTGGACCGTCATGTAGTCGACCCCCTGCTGCGCCTGCTGTACGACGACGTCGAGAAACTGTTGCGGGCGCATATCGGCGATGTCGTCGAGTTGCTGGGCCACGTGGTAGATGGGCACCGTGCCCACGGGAACGTCGGTCGCGGCGATGATCCGCTGGCGCACCGCGTCGATGCCCTCGCCGGTGGAAAGGTCCATGACCGTGTCGGCGCCGTATTTGACGGCCGTGTGCAGCTTGTCCAGTTCGCCGCCGGTATCGCCGACCAAGGCCGATTTGCCGATGTTGGCGTTAATCTTTGTGCGTGCAGCAACGCCGATTCCGATGGGCCGCAGCCCCTTCTCAAGGCGGGTACGATTGGCCGGAATGACCATGCGGCCCCGGCCGACTTCCTCGCGCACCCGTTGCGGGGCAAGAGACTCCTGTTCCGCCACGAACTGCATTTCGGGCGTGATGGCCCCTTCGAGGGCCGACTTCAACTGCGTCATTGGGGGGATACTTTCCGCTAAGGGCACTTACCGACCTCGGCACGTCGCCACGTCGGCACGTCGGCACGAACGGGCATACCTTGGCCACGGGCGGCACAGGGAGCGGCGCGCGTGTCGGGGGCGAGAGACTAACGATCTATCCTATGCTATCCGAAGGCCGCTTTTGGTCAACCGGGCGGCGAAAAAGATGGCTGGCCAGGGGGGGCCGAGCGCAGCGAGTCCCACCGCCAGGGTCAACCACGATGGCGTGGACCGTGCGGCCGATCGCGTAGAACAGGGCACCGCCGAACTGGAACGCTCCGTCACTGAACTGGAGAAGGCGCGGCTTAGGGCCCTTATGTACCGAATACCGGCCTGGACCCCAAAGCTGGTGCAAACCCTGCTCGCTCCCGCGACTTGACAACGGCCCACGAACCTACTAGACTATCAGTTGGTGGAGACAACACCCCCCGGCGGGCAACGCGTCGTCATCGCGATTTATACTCGCCGCGGCCTAAAACTGCGCTTTCCGTAGGATGGGCTTTAGCCCGTCAAGGCGAAGACGGACAAGAATGTCCATCCTACAAAAGCGCAATAACGGCACGCGGCGAGTATAGCCCCACCACGGCCTGACGGCTTGCTGGCCTGCCGATGACGATTCGTACGATCGCTACCCCACCTCGCGCCCGCCCCCCAACCGAAAGGAACGTGAACCATGAGCCCGATTACCCGACGTCAACTACTCGTGGGAGGCGGGACGGCCGCCCTGCTGTCTTTGCCCGGCGTGGGCGGCGCCCTGCGGCTGGCCCAAGCGTCGCCCCGCCGCGCGGCTTCGATCGAAAGATACGGCGGCCTCAAGATGGGCCTGCAAAGCTATTCGTTGCGGCACTTCAACCTGGAGCAGACCATCGAGCACGTCGCCGACCTGGGGCTGCACTGGGTCGAGTTCTATCCCCGCCATTACCCGGTCACCCACGACGAAGCGCGCATCGCCGAGGTGGCGGCCCTGCTCGAACCGCACGACATGCACCTCCCCGTTCACGGCGTGCATAATTTCGGCGGGAATGAGGCGCAAAATCGTCGCGTCTTCGAGTTCGCCAAATTGGCCGGCATCCCGCTGCTGTCGGCCCACCCGTCGCCCGACTCGTTTCCGATCCTCGACAAACTGGTCCAGGAGTTCGACATCAAGATCGGGATCCACAACCACGGGCCGGGCCACAGGTACGACCGGATCGAGGATTCGCTCAAGGCGGTGGAACCGTGGGACAAGCGGATCGGCTTCTGCCCGGACACGGGCCACTGCATGCGCTCCGGCGACGATCCCGTGGAAATGGTCCGCCGCATGGGCGACCGGCTGTACGGGATGCACCTGAAGGATCACGCGCGCATCGCGCGCGACAACCCGCCCGAGACCATTTTGGGCGAGGGCGTGATCGATCTGGAAGGCATGTGCCAGGCGATGCGCGAGGTGGAGTTCGACGCGCCCATCTCGCTGGAGTATGAACTGAACCCCCGCGATCCGCTGGACGACATTCGGCAGGGACTGGCCAACTTCGCTGCCGCCGCCCGGGCGGGCTGAAGTTCGCGGGAGGGCCGCATGGTTTCGCCGCCGGCGCAGGATTGGCATCTGAACGACACGGCCGGGCATCGTTGCCCGGCACGTGCCGACCCATTTAGCCCGGATTATTCACGAGTTCGTAGCGTGCGCCGAACGCCGCCCGTCGTGTCGCGCCCTCGGAAAACTTCTTCCGAATTCGGAATGAGCACGGAAACGTGTCCATGGGCAAGGGCGCCCGGCAGTTGGCCTACCGCTACAGCACCATCGACCTGGTCGATGCCGGCATCGACGGCAACCGGGCCGGCTCGCATAGCATGGGCGTGAACTGGTACTTGACCCCCTACGCGCGCCTGATGACACACTACATTCACGCCACTTGCAGCGTCAGTCGCTCCGAGCATCCGGGCGGGCCGGGCGCCGGCGTACTGCATGCCGTGCTCATGCGCGCGCAGTTCGACTTCTAACGCTCAGGGCCATTCCGGCAGTTTTTCGACAAACGCCTTGATTTCGTCCCGCACGCGGCGGTAGCCATCGAGCTGCGCCGTCTCGTCGGCCCCCTGCGCCGCCAGTTCGCCGGCAAGCTTCGGGGGGTCGTCAAAACCAACATGCACGACTCTTGCCTTTCCGCCCAGCCACGTGGGGCAGGTCTCGTGCGCGTGGCCGCAGACGGTCACCACGAAGTCGAACGGAACGTCCTTCAGATCATCGACCCGCTTCGACTTGTGTCCCGAGATGTCGACCCCCGCCTCGGCCATAACCTCCACCGCGCTGGGGTTCAGGCCATGCGTTTCGATGCCGGCCGAGTAGGCTTCGAGTACCTCGCCCTTCAGCGCCCTCGCCCAACCTTCGGCCATCTGGCTGCGGCAGGAATTGCCCGTACAGAGAAAGAGCACCTTCGGTTTGGGTCTTGCATTTGTATGCGACATCATCTTTCCCTCATCAAGACACGACGTCAATCGTCCGTTATATTGCAGCGGCTATGGCCCTGTGCCGGGCCTGTGTCGTTCATAAACCGTTCTGTAGGAGTTTCCGGGCCGTGATGTTCAGGCTCGTGGCGAAGTCGGCCGGCCTGGTTCCCGGCGGGAGCTTTGCCATGATCTCGCGGTAGAGGGGGTCCGACCATTCGGTCATCTGGTCGATATAGTCCGACTTGGCCTCGAAGACGGCGTCGACCAGCCCGGCGGCCCGGACCATGGCTCGCGTCTCTTCTACGAGCACGGCGCCGGCGATGCAGCCGACCAGCGCTTCGACCGACTGGCGAACCGCGTCGGGCAGCGGTTGCAGCAGCGCCAGGTCGGAAAC
>PWXP01000238.1 GCA_003561895.1 Planctomycetaceae bacterium
CGCCTTGGACGATCCGCCGCACGGCGAACATCTCGCGGGTTCCCGAACCGCTGCGGCCGATCACCACGCCGGTGAACACCTGAATGCGCTCCTTCTCCCCCTCGAGGATGCGGCAGTGGACATCCACCGTATCGCCGATCTCAAAGTAGGGAGTCTCCGGTTTCATGCTGGTCTTCTCGACCAGGTTCATAAGCTGTTGGCTCATCGTTTCGCCGCTCCTTTCGTGTCGGTTCGTGCCGGCCGGCGGCCGGATGGGTTGTCGTATTGGATGGTTCGTGGCTGCGCCCTCCATAAAGCCGCGACCGTTGGTCGCGCCCCCGCGCCCCGCGGCCCGCCAACGGTTACCGCTCCGCGGACCGTTCGTCGGCCGGCAGGTCGGGGCGGCGACGCTCCGTGCGTCGCCGGGCGTCCTGCTCGCGCCATCGGGCAATCGCCTCATGGTCGCCGCTGAGCAACACGTTGGGCACCGTCAGGCCTCGGTACTCGCGGGGGCGGGGATAGTGGGCGCACTCCAACCCCCGCCGCCCGCCCGAAAACGAGTCAAAACGGCTGCTGTCCTCGTCGCCCAACACGCCGGGCACCAGGCGGATGGTGGCGTCGATCACCACCATGGCCGCCACCTCGCCGCCGTTGAGCACGTAATCGCCGATGGATATCTCCTCGGGTTCCAGTATTTCGCGGATACGTTCGTCAAATCCTTCGTACCGGCCGCACAGCAGCAGGAGCCGCCGGTGGGCGGCCAGCCGCTCGACGGCCGGCTGGTCGAGCCGCCGCCCCTGGGGCGTGAGCAGGACTAGGTGGCCGGGATCGGGGTGCCGGGCGCGGACGTCCTCGACGCACTCGACGACGGGCTCCACCTTCATGACCATGCCCGGCCCGCCGCCAAAGGGCCGATCGTCGACCGAGTGGTGCTTGTCGCGCGTCCAATCGCGTATGTTGTGCAAGGCCGCCTCGACCAACCCCCGCTCGATGGCCAGCCGCAACAGGCTTTGGCCGAGGTAGCCCTGAAACATTTCCGGAAACAGGGTCAGCACGTCGAAGCGCATCGGTCGAAGGGGGGCAAGGGGACCGGTTTTCCGCCGGCCACTTCCAGGTAGGATGGACATTCGTGTCCGTCATTTCGCGGCGACGGACAGGAGTGTCCATCCTACGTTGGGCGACGGCCAGGAATGTCCATCCTACGTTTTGGTCAATCGGCGTCCATCCTGCCGCGGTTACTCGCCGGCGGGTTCTTCCGCGGGCGCTTCGGCCTCGGCGGCTTGCGGGCCGACCACGACCGGCTGGGTCCGCCGGCGGCTTTGGGCCAGCCGGTCCAGCGCCTGCCGCTGGGCCTCGAGGTGCGAGCCCTCGGCGCCGTACTTTCGGATCAACACCTGGACCTTCTCCGATGGCTGGGCGCCGACGGAAAGCCAGTAGGCGACCCGCTCGCCGTTGAGGACCGCCCGGGCGTCGGTCTCCGGCACCAGCGGGTCGTAGGTTCCCAGTTCTTCGAGCCCCCGCCCGTCGCGCGGCCGCCGGCTGTCCGTTGCGCAAATGCGGTAGAACGGCCGGTGGCGCCGTCCCATTTTCTTCATGCGAATTCGTACTGCCACTCGGATTCCTCCAGTTGGGTTGTTTGGTTTCAGCCTACCGGCCCCGCGGCCCGGCGATGATGCCGGTTCGGCCGGGCGCTTGCGGCCGGATTATTTCTGCCGTTTCTTTTGTTTCTTTTCCCGTTTTCGCTGCCGGGCTTCACGGTCGCGAATCTTCTTCAGCTTGGCGCGTTCCTGCGGCGTGAGCCGTTTGCCGGTGCCCTTCTTCTGCTTGGCGAGCCGCCCGCCGGGACTGAGCATCCCGCCCTCGGTCATCTGCTGCATGGTCTTCATGCGGTCGCGCATGCCCATGCCCGACATCTTCTTCATCACGTCGGCAATGCCGTCGAACTGCTTGACCAGTTCGTTGACCTGGTGCGGCTGGACGCCGGCGCCGGCCGCAATCCGCCGCCGCCGGCTCTGGTCGATCACCCGCGAGGGATTGCGGCGTTCGTCGGGCGTCATCGAGTCGATGATGCCGCGCAGTTGCTTCATGTCCTGCTCGGCGTCGACGTCGCCCATCATGTCGCTGAGCTGCCCCATGCCGGGGATCATGCTCATTACCTTGTTCATCGGCCCCAGTTTCGAGGTCTGGCCCAGCAGCTTCTTGAAGTCGTCGAGGGTGAACTCGCCCTTGCGAAGCCGGGCCTCTTGTTCGGCCATCTCTTCCTGGTCGAACTTGCGCTGGGCCTGCTCGACCAGGCTCACCACGTCGCCCATGCCCAAAACCCGGCTGGCCATGCGGTCGGGATGGAACTCCTCGATCGCGTCGAGGTGCTCGCCGGTGCCCACGAACTTGATGGGCACGCCGGTCACGTGCTTCACCGACAGGGCGGCCCCGCCCCGGGCGTCGCCGTCGAGCTTGGTCATGATGACGCCGTCCAGCTCCAGCGCCTCGTTGAACGCCTGGGCGCTGAGCACGGCGTCCTGGCCGGTCATGGCGTCGACCACCAGGTACACCTGCTGCGGCTGGACCCGGCGGTCGATGCGGCCGAGCTGCTGCATCAACTCGTCGTCGACGTGGAGGCGACCGGCCGTGTCGAGCACGACCACGTCCGCCTCGCCCTGCTTCGCCTCGCGCACGGCGGCCTGGCAGAGGGCTACGGGGTCCTTCGCCTCCAGATCAGCGAACACCGGCAGGCCCAACTGCTCGCCCAGCACCTGAAGCTGGTGGATGGCGGCCGGGCGCTGCAAGTCGGCGGCCACGAGCATGGGCTTCCGCCCCCGCTCGTGGAGCAGCCGGCCCAACTTTCCGCAGGTGGTCGTCTTGCCGGAGCCCTGCAAGCCGCACAGCATGAGCACCGAGGGGCCGTCGGCGCGGAGGTGGAGCGAGTGGTCGACCGGCCCCATCAGCCGCACCAACTCCTGGTAGACGATGCCGATCAACTGCTGGCTGGGGTCGAGCGACTTGAGCACCTTCTCGCCGGCCGCTTGGTCGCCTACGCGGGCAACAAACTCCTTGACCACCGGCAGGCTGACGTCGGCCTCCAGCAGTGCCTCCTGCACCAGGCGCAGGCCGTCGCGCATGTTCGCTTCGGTCAGTTTTCCACGGCCGCGGAGCGTGCGGATCGCGGAATCCAGCCCTTTTTGAAGCGATTCAAACATAGCGCGGTTTCACGATGTTGGGGGGGTACGTCGAGCATGCGCGCACGCCGGGAGCAATGGCCCAGGGGCGCAGAATCCCCAAGTATACCGGAACCCCATGCGGCTGGCAATGCGTCGGCTCGAAAACCGCGAAAAATTGGGCAACGCCCCGGGGAAAAAGGCTTTTCCCCACGCGAACCGCCATTTCGGGTGCATCCCAACAGCCCGAAAGCCAAGGTTTCACCCGGATTATTCACGATAGGTAGGGTGGGTCAAACAAGCCGCTTCTTTGGTGGGTCATCGGTCGCTACTGCCGACGTGCTTCCAGGCAAGCGGGCTGCAAACCAGCTTGATTGCGGCTTGTGCAGCCCCACCAACTGACCTGGAACGCGGACGGCTGCAATCTGTCCGATGGCCCGAACCATCCGACAACGTAGGCGCGCGTTCGGTCGTCGAGCGTCTGGCTTCAACTGACGATCCCATGTGACCGGAAGTCAGGCGTCACGCCGTAGTCGTGCACGCGATGGGCCGTCACCTCGCGGAGGTCGTGCCCGAACTCCTCCAACTCGGCCGTCAGGGCGCCGTCACCGCCGCTGCACGCGACCCTTGGCACATAGACATGCTCCTGAAGATCGACCAGGACATTCCGCGAAACTCGGGACGCCTTCGTTCGGCTCTTCGGGATTGAGGCTGGATTGCCGACAGACGACAAATGGCGTGAACCTGCTGCAAGGGGGGGGGGTTGCGCCGGTCAATGGCGGGGTCTTTCTTCCGCCGCCGCCCGCTTGAGGCCCACTCCCCGGCCGTGCTATACTGGTGAGATTTTGGATCCCGCACCTCCCGCTGCCGCTTACGAGGAACCGCCCGTGCCCCGTCGCGACGATATCCACAAGATCCTGCTCATCGGCTCCGGCCCGATCATCATCGGCCAGGCGTGCGAGTTCGACTATTCCGGCGTTCAAGCGTGCAAGGCGCTGCGCGAGGAGGGTTATGAGGTGGTGCTGGTCAACTCGAACCCGGCCACCATCATGACCGACCCCGAGATGGCCGACCGCACCTACATCGAACCCCTCTCCTGGGAAATCGTGGCCAAGGTGATCGAGGCCGAGCGGCCCGCCGCCCTGCTGCCCACCCTGGGTGGGCAAACGGGCCTCAACCTGGGCATGGCATTGGAGCAGCACGGGGTCCTCGAGCGCTTCGGCGTCGAAATGATCGGCGCCGACGCCAAGGTGATCGACAAGGCCGAAAGCCGCGACCAGTTCAAGGCCGCCATGGAAAGCATCGGCCTGGAGTGCTGCCGCGGCGAAACGGTCCGCACGCTCGAGGAGGCCCGGCGGGTGGTCCAGGACATCGGCCTGCCGTGCGTCGTGCGGCCCAGCTTCACCCTAGGCGGCACCGGGTCGAGCATCGCCTACAACCGCGAGGAGTTCGAGCGGCTCGTGAGCAACGGGCTGGAAGCGTCGCCCATCAGCCAGGTGCTGCTCGAAGAGTCAGTGATCGGCTGGAAAGAGTACGAAATGGAGGTGGTGCGCGACAAGGACGACAACTGTGTGATCATCTGCTCCATCGAGAACTTCGACCCAATGGGCGTGCATACGGGCGATTCCATCACCGTGGCCCCCGCTCAAACCCTCACCGATAAGGAATACCAGCGGATGCGCGATGCCTCGCTGGCGGTCATTCGCGAAATCGGCGTCGAGACGGGCGGGTCGAACATCCAGTTCGCCATCGATCCCGACACGGGCCGCATGGTGGTCATCGAAATGAACCCGCGCGTCAGCCGCTCCAGCGCGCTGGCCAGCAAGGCCACCGGCTTCCCGATTGCCAAAATCGCCGCGAAGCTGGCCGTCGGCTACCGGCTGCACGAGCTGGCCAACGACATTACCCGCAAGACCAAGGCCTGCTTCGAGCCGACCATCGACTACGTGGTGGTGAAGATTCCCCGCTTCGCCTTCGAGAAGTTCCCCGAGGCCGACCCCGTCCTCACCACGCAGATGAAGAGCGTGGGCGAAACGATGGCCATCGGCCGCACGTTCAAGGAGGCGTTCCAGAAGGCGCTGCGCGGGCTGGAGGTGGGCCACTTCGGCTTCGGGGCCGACCAGAAGGACCTGTGGGGCACGCCCGAGCAGCCGGCCATTGAGGAGGTGCGCGTCAAGCTCACTGTTCCCGGCGACCAGCGCGTGTGGCACCTGCGCTACGCCATCAAGTACGGCATGTCGATCGACGAAATCCACGAGTTGACCGGCATCGACCCGTGGTTCCTCGACAACCTGCTCGAGCTGGTTGAAATGGAGGACACCCTTCGCGGACAGCGGGGGCTGGCCGGCGTCGACGACGGCCTGCTCCGCCGCGCCAAGCAGTTCGGCTTCTCCGACCGGCAGCTTGCCCACTTGCTCGGCGCGACCGAAATGGAGGTGCGCGCCGACCGCAAACGCCGCGGCATTGTGCCCACCTACAAGTGCGTCGATACCTGCGCCGGCGAGTTCGAGGCCTACACGCCCTACTACTACTCGACCTACGAGGACGAGGACGAAACGCCCCCGAAGCAGCCCGGCAAGCAGCGCATCATGATCCTCGGCGGCGGGCCGAACCGCATCGGGCAGGGCATCGAGTTCGACTACTGCTGCTGCCACGCCAGCTTCGCCATGCGCGAACTGGGCATCGAGTCGATCATGGTCAACTCGAACCCCGAAACCGTCTCGACCGACTACGACACCAGCGACCTGCTGTTCTTCGAGCCGCTGACGACCGAAGACGTGCTGAACATTTGCGACCGCGTGCAGCCGGACGGCATCATCGTGCAGTTCGGCGGGCAAACGCCGCTGAACCTCGCCCGGGCGCTGAGCAACGCCGGCGCGCCGATCATCGGCACGAGCGTCGACACGATCGAGGAGGCCGAGGACCGCGAGCGGTTTGCCGACTTCCTGCGCCGCTGCAACCTGAAGCAGCCGCCGAACGGCATCGCGCGGAACATGAACCAGGCCCGCGCCGAGGCGGCCAAGATCGGCTTCCCGGCCCTGGTGCGGCCCAGTTTCGTGCTGGGCGGCCGGGCGATGGAAATCTGCTACGACGCCGCCCAGTTCGAGCGGTTCGTGGCCGAGGCCTTCATCGTGGCCCAGGGCCAGCCGGTGCTCATCGACCAATTCCTCGAAGACGCCGTCGAAGTGGACGTCGACGCCATAGCCGACGGCGAGCGGGTCATTGTGGCCGGCATCATGGAGCACATCGAGGAGGCGGGCGTTCACTCGGGCGACTCGGCCTGCGCCATCCCGCCGTACAGCCTGCCCGGCCCGGTGGTCGAGGAAATCCGCCGGGCCACCGTTACCATGGCCCGGGAGCTGGGCGTGCGCGGCCTGATGAACGTGCAGTACGCGGTCAAGCGGGAGGAGGGGCGGCCGGCGCTGTACGTGCTGGAGGTGAACCCGCGGGCGAGCC